>NZ_JAVDTD010000010.1:0-297804 GCF_031455655.1 Sphingobacterium sp. 2149
AAATCCTTTAAACAAAAATGACCGAGTAAGGTAAACCCGATACTCAGTCATTTCTTTAGGACTCATTAAAAACTTGAGACTTTTTCAGTGCCCTCTATTATGCAATGCCCCTTTTACCGATTTTTATTACTACGCTATTTATACGAGAAGACTTCTCCCAGTTCATCATTATTCGTAAACGTACAATGTTGGTCGATCAATTCTCCAGTACCGATATTGATAATCATACCATGTACTGCAAGATCATTACGTTCTTTCCACGCGTTTTGAATGATGGACGTTGCACAAAGATTAAAAACTTGCTCTTTTACATTAAGCTCGATTAAGCGATTTACCTTTTTATCGTGTTCTTCGATCGCATCAATCTCTGCGCTATGTAAACGATATACATCTTTGATATGGCCAAGCCAGTTGTCAATAATGCCGTACTGCTTGCGGCTTAGAGAAGCCGCTACACCTCCACAGCCATAGTGACCTGCGATAATGACATGTTTTACTTTCAAAACATTGACTGCATAGTCTAATACTGAAAGCATGCTCATATCAGAGTGAATGACCATGTTGGCAATATTGCGGTGTACGAATACCTCTCCTGGCTTTGTGCCAGTCAATTCGTTTGCGGGTACTCGGCTATCTGCACAACCGATCCAAAGAATTTCCGGATTCTGACCTTTGGCAAGCTGCTGGAACCGTCCTGTTACGTCATTTTTCACAAATTCCATCCACTCTTTATTTCCCTTAATGATATTGTCAAATCCTGTTATTAAATCTTTATTTTCCATATTTTTCTTATTTCAATCGTGCCCGCAGGCGTAGTTTCTATTTTATGATAATGAATACAAATGTCTAAATTCATTGTTTACTTCAAACAACTTATTTTCATTGAAAATCCGTTCCTGATCCCAATGATTGTCCCTGCCGTCCCAATCGAGTCTTTTCATGCAATATGATGCCCAACCAAGTACAGTAATCTATAAAGAATGTCTTTGTCCTAGGATGGTTTTTTATAGACAACCTGCAAAAGTTCGATGTCTTTTCCCTTGCTTCTTGCATTCTGTTCAAAATCTTTTATGACTTCGATGACATCCTTGTCTATAAATTTACTGAACGTTCCATCGATGCGGATCTTGCTGATCGATTTTGGTAAGCTGTACAATTTCTGTTGGATAGGAACCTTATTCAAAAATGATACTTCCTCAGCTAGTGTAATAACAACTTTATCTTCTTCATTGTCTTTTTCAACATTATATTTAAAAGCATTTTTCATATTTGCTCTCAAGATATAGCATGTTGCTACGACAATACCTATTCCTACCCCCATAAGAAGGTCGGTAAATACGATCGCTACAATGGTGACAAAAAATGGGATAAATTGATCCAAACCTTTTCTGTACATCGAACTAAATAAACTGGGTTTGGCCAATTTATATCCGGTATGGAGGAGGATGGCGGCAAGACAGGCCAAAGGAATCATATTCAGCATTGTCGGGATAGCGAGCATAGCGACCAATAGCCAAATACCATGCATGATAGCCGATTGTCTGGTTTTTCCTCCAGCATTGACGTTTGCCGATGAGCGTACAATAACGGATGTCAATGGCAGACCACCTAGAAGCCCGCTGGTCATATTTCCGATCCCTTGTGCAACAAGTTCACGGTTGGTTGGCGTATTCCTTTTGTATGGATCTATTTTATCAACTGCCTCGATGCTCAATAGGGTTTCAAGGCTAGCGATAATCGAAATGGTAAACGCAGCAATCCACACCTCTTTGTTCACTACCTGTGTAAAATCTGGAAGTGTAAATAAACCCGTGAACTCGGAGAAGGAACCTACAACCGGAACCAAAACAAATTGCTTTTCATGCAATTGGAATGCTGATCCGTTGAAAAGGTAAGCTAAGCTGACACCTAAAATTACAACCACCAATGGGGCTGGAATTTTATTGAGCTTTGGAATCGATGGCCAAAAGATAAGAATCGCCAAAGAAAGCGCACAGATGATAAATGCACCAAAGTTGATTGCAGAGGCAATTGTATCAAAATAAGCACCAATACCATGTCCATTGTCCATTTCAAAGGCGTGTGATTCCACCAAACCCAATGCTAAAGGAATTTGTTTCATGATAATCGTAATACCGATTGCCGCAAGCATCCCTACAATGACTGCTGAGGGAAAATAATTGCCGATCATTCCAGCTTTTAATATTCCAAGAATGACTTGTATTATGCCAGCAATGACGACGGCAAGTAAAAAGGTTTCATATGCGCCTAGGCTTTGAATAGCACCTAAGACAATAACAGTTAGACCAGCAGCTGGTCCACTTACACTGAGTGGTGATTTACTGATGGAAGCGACCACGATTCCACCAATTACACCTGTCAATAATCCTGCAAACAATGGCGCACCTGAGGCCATTGCAATTCCCAAACATAATGGAAGTGCCACTAAAAACACCACAACACTAGCAGGGAAGTCATATTTTAAGTCTCTTTTCGATAATTTCAGAAAAGCCGACGTACGAGTTCCAAACATAAAATTTGTGTTTATCTGTAAATAAAGTTTTCATCAAGCAACCTATAATAGCGGCAGCAATAACGGATACAGGGCTTATTGGCTGGGAGCATCGACGTATGCGTTGCACTCAACAAAAGGCCAACAATAGACCGATAATGCCAGAGCAAAGATTGCTTAAGAAAAATCAAGAATACCGTACACGCTTTTTCTTTCGCGTGCAGGTCGAGAGAAAAACATCCCGATAGGATGTCGTTATAAGTTAGGAGGGGGTGTTGGAACCGTAGGGTGAAAAGCTAAAATGCTTTTCTCATTTTTAAGATAATTCTTTTGTTTTCCTTGGTTCTCAACGAGTATAGTTTCGAATACAATAGGTTCTTCTGACTTCGTATTGAAAAATTTTGAGGCTGTTTCGAGTGTATCATTACTCGCGCCATTATTGTTCTCGATTTCCAGTTGTAAAACAACCTGTAAGATTGTACTTTGATCTAAACTATTGGAAAAAATAGGTGAAATAGATATAGCCATCTTTGTGAAAAAGATGATCGCGCAAATGAACGCTGCCACAAATCTAAACCGCTTATTTAACATTTTTTATTACCTTTAGTCTTACTGTTTTACATCGTAAAAATAGTAATTCCATGTTAAATTCAAATTAATAGTGCACTAAAAAATATATTTTGGCACTAAATTGTGACGAAGAGATTATTTTTATGAAACGTTTTTCAATTTTTATTGATTTATAAACTTAAAGCCTTAGGTATGGCAAATAAAGAACAATTTATTGAGAAGGTAAAGGTATCCTATAACCCAAAAGGAGCATTCATTTATTTGGGGGCAGGAATTCTCAATGGGGAAATTCAAACTGAAGCAAAAGTGAATTTAGCTTTGAAAATGATGAACCGTCACGGACTTATTGCCGGCGCCACGGGCACAGGTAAAACCCGTACGTTACAATTAATCGCCGAACAGTTGTCGGATGCCGCTGTACCCGTATTTATGCTGGATGTCAAAGGCGACTTGTCAGGTTTAGCAGAGCCAGGACTGATCAATCAGGCACTTATTGATCGGGGAAGTGCTGTGGGCATACCATTTGAGCCATCATCGTTTCCCGTTGAATTGTATTCACTTTCTGGCAACAAGGGAATTCCTATGCGGATTACTGTAGAGGACTTTGGGCCGGTCTTGCTAGGCAGGATACTGGAGCTCAATGAAACGCAAACGGGCGTATTAGCGGCTATTTTTAAGTATGCGCAGGATCAACAAATGCCCTTGATCGATTTTTCAGATACCAAGAAATTGCTTACCTACCTTTCGGAAGGACCGGGTAGCGAAGAAATAAAAAATGATTATGGTAAGATTAGCACAGCAAGCTCGGGAACCATCTTACGTAAGATCGTTGCATTGGAACAGCAAGGCCTAGCGCATATTTTCGGTGAGAAAGAGTTTGATATCAACGATTTGTTTCAAAAGGTGGATGGTAAGGGCGTGATTAGCTTATTAAATATCTCCGATGTACAAGATCAGCCCATACTTTATTCTACATTTTTGTTAAGCTTACTGGCACAGCTGTTTAAAAATATGCCCGAGGTAGGTGATTTGGACAAACCTAAGCTTGTCTTTTTCTTTGACGAAGCCCATCTACTGTTCAACGGAGCTCCTAAAGCCTTTCTGGCACAGGTTGATCAGATCATTCGCCTGATTCGATCGAAAGGGATCGGGGTTTTCTTTTGTACGCAGTCCCCAACCGATGTGCCAGAATCTGTTTTGGCGCAGTTGGGAAATCGTGTGCAACATGCCTTGCGTGCTTTTACACCAAACGATGCTGAAAACTTAAAGAAGATTGTTAAAACTTATCCGAAATCCGACTTTTATGAAATTGATCAGGTCTTAACCTCCTTGGGAACGGGGCAGGCATTTATTACCGTATTGAATGATAAAGGTATCCCCACGGAGGTTGTTGCTACGCATTTGATACCTGCCCGTGCCGTGATGGGGCCTGCAAGTGACCCAACAATCCTACAAATTATCAATCAGTCTGATTTAAAAGCTAAATACCAAAAGCGGCAAGAAAATCGTTCTGCGACTGAAATCATAGAAGAACGAATGCAGGCCGTGGAGCAGGAACAACAGCACGCGGCGCAGCAAAAAGAAGTGGAAAAGGCAAGTCGGCCTACTTCCCGAAGACAGACTCCTTTGGAAGCTGCGCAACGAACTGCTACAACTACTTTAGCGCGTGAGGGCGTGAAGTTTTTGGGCAAATTGGCAACGGGGTTATTAAACGCATTCTTAAAAAAGAAATAACAATAATTTTTTGATCTTTTTCGTTTCAATACTATACCTTTGAGGGTAGAGCTGAACTTGCCGAAATTTGCTTTTAAAGGCAAATTTAGCTAAGTTTACCCACGAAAAGAAAATTCTATTAACGCAATTTAAATATGAGTAAACCAACCCTTTTGATTTTGGCAGCAGGAATGGCTAGCCGGTATGGTTCTTTAAAACAAGTAGATGGATTTGGCCCACACGGCGAGACGATTATTGACTATTCAATTTACGATGCCATTCGCGCAGGATTTGGAAAAGTTGTATTCATTATCCGGGAAGAATTTCTGGAAAAAATGAAAGCAGTATTTGATGAGAAATTGAAGGGTAAAATAGAAGTAGATTATGCTTTTCAAGATTTTGACCTGACGAAATTCGGTGTCAATCATGTGATCGAGAGAACTAAGCCTTGGGGTACAGCGCATGCGGTGATGAGTGCTAAAGACAAGGTACATGGACCATTTTGTGTCATCAATGCAGACGATTTTTACGGATCCGATTCTTTTCAAAAAATGGCTGAATTCTTAATGACTGAGGTTTCTGACCAACAAATGTCGTTAATGGGTTTTCAGGTTGGAAATACCATGTCTGATTATGGTTATGTTTCGCGTGGTGTATGTGAGGTGACGCCTTCAGGACACATGCAAAGTGTAACCGAACGGACAAATATATATTACAAAGGCGAAGGTGATAACCGCAAAATCGTGTACGAAGAAAATGGCATGGAAACGGATCTAGATCCAAAAACGCGTGTTTCAATGAACTTTTGGGGGTTTACACCAAAAATTTTCGAAGTGGCACAAGCGATGTTCCCTGCTTTTGTCGAGGAAAACAAAGAGAATTTAAAAGCAGAATTTTTTATACCTTCCGTACCAGATTATATGGTGAAACATAAATTGGCGGATTTCAAAGTAATTCCAACTTCATCGAAATGGTTTGGTGTAACATATAAAGAGGATAAACCTATTGTACAGGAATCAATTTCAAAATTGGTTGCTGATGGAGTCTATCCTGAAAAGTTATTTTAAGAGCTAAAAGAAATAGCTTATCTTTCACCTGTATTGCCAGCAATGCAGGTTTTTTTTGTCCTGTTTGCTTGATTAATAAGTGGAAATAGATCTTAGATGAAAAAAGTTCTTAAAGTGTTAGGTTATTTTATTTTAGGGTTGTTGTCTTTTTGCGTGCTTTATATTGTGGCGGAATACAGTTTGTCGCGCATTTCAGCGCAGCGAAGGGAAATCAACGTAGATAGGACAGTGCAGGTCTTTGTCAAATCAAATGGTGTTCATACCGATATTGTATTACCGGTCGTCAACGAAGAGATGGATTGGTCGCAATTGTTTCCTTATGAAAATACGATCGGGAAACATCACGGATATCAGTATGTTGGGATCGGCTGGGGGGACAAAGGGTTTTATTTGGATACGCCGGAATGGAAGGATCTAAAAGCCTCCACAGCATTCATCGCTGCTTTCGGATTAGGCCAGTCCGCCATTCATGTGACCTATTACAATACCATTCAGGAAGATGAATTATGTTTTTCTTATCAGATCAGTAGATCGCAATACCATGATTTGGTACAGTATATCAAACAATCGTTAGATGGAAAGCAAAATCAAGCTATTTTAGTGAATACAAATGCACAATATGGAGATTCAGATGCGTTTTATGAAGCGAAAGGTGCGTATAGTATGTTTTATTCCTGCAATACCTGGACAAATAATGCTTTAAAGAAGGCGGATATGCCGGCAGGAATATGGGCTACATTCGACAAAGGAATATTAAGTCACTATAAGAACAAGCAATAGCTCGAAGCGGATAAAAAAAGTAGTCGTTGAATGTTAAGAAATAGAAAAGCGAAAGGGTTAAAATAAAAAAAAGCTCCAGGATTAATGTTCCCGGAGCTTTTTTTATGAGGAGGAGTGATTACTTCACTTCTTCGTAATCGACGTCAGTTACATCATCACCACCTTGGTTTCCACCTTGAGCTTGTCCTGCATCACCTTGAGGCTGTTGAGCACCGCCTTGAGAAGCAGCATACATCTCTTCAGAAGCAGCATTCCAAGCATTTTGCAATTCTTCAGAAGCAGCGTCAATATCAGCGAAGTTTTTCGCTTCGTATGCAGCTTTTAATTTCGCTAAGCCAGCTTCAATTGGTGCTTTTTTATCTGCTGAAATTTTGTCGCCATATTCTTTCAATTGTTTTTCAGTTGAGAAGATTAAAGCATCGGCTGCGTTTACCTTATCAGCTTCTTCTTTCATTTTTTTGTCGGCATCAGCATTGGCTTCAGCTTCTTCTTTCATGCGTTTGATTTCTTCGTCAGACAAACCTGAAGATGCTTCAATGCGGATATTTTGTTCTTTTCCAGTAGCCTTATCTTTCGCAGACACTTTGATGATACCGTTCGCATCAATGTCAAAAGTAACTTCGATTTGCGGAACGCCACGAGGAGCAGGTGGAATATCGTTCAAATGGAAACGGCCGATTGTACGGTTTTGGTTCGCCATAGGACGCTCACCTTGTAGAATGTGAATTTCTACTGATGGTTGATTATCCGAAGCAGTAGAGAATGTTTCCGATTTTTTAGTTGGAATTGTCGTATTTGCTTCGATCAATTTAGTCATCACACCACCCATTGTTTCAATACCCAGTGAAAGTGGAGTTACATCCAATAATAAAACGTCTTTCACTTCACCGGTCAATACACCACCTTGGATAGCAGCACCTAAAGCTACCACTTCATCCGGGTTTACACCTTTAGAAGGCTCTTTTCCGAAGAATGCTTTTACCGCATCAACGATTGCCGGGATACGAGTAGAACCACCTACTAAGATAATTTCATCAATATCGGATTTGCTGAAACCTGCATTTTTCAATGCTGATTCACAAGGAGCAATTGTTCTCTTGATCAAGTCAGCAGCCAAAGCCTCAAATTTAGCGCGTGATAATGAACGAACTAAGTGTTTTGGTCCAGTTGCATCAGCAGTGATATATGGCAGGTTGATTTCAGTAGAAGTTGAGCTTGACAATTCAATTTTCGCTTTCTCAGCAGCTTCTTTCAAACGTTGCAATGCCATTGGGTCTTTTTTCAAGTCAAAGCCATTATTTTCACTTTTGAATTCTTCGTTCAACCAGTTGATGATTACGTTATCAAAGTCATCACCACCTAAGTGTGTATCACCGTCAGTAGATTTAACCTCA
Source organism: Sphingobacterium sp. 2149 (assembly GCF_031455655.1). Classification (NCBI taxonomy): domain Bacteria; kingdom Pseudomonadati; phylum Bacteroidota; class Sphingobacteriia; order Sphingobacteriales; family Sphingobacteriaceae; genus Sphingobacterium; species Sphingobacterium sp. 2149. The sequence continues at coordinate 8,037 of NZ_JAVDTD010000010.1, forward strand.
AATACACCGTCACCTAACTCGAGTACAGAAACGTCATGAGTACCACCACCACAGTCAAAAACAACGATTTTCATGTCCTTGTGTGCTTTGTCCAAGCCATAAGCTAAAGCTGCAGCTGTTGGCTCGTTGATGATACGTTTTACTGATAAACCAGCAATTTCTCCAGCCTCTTTTGTTGCTTGACGTTGTGCATCATTGAAGTATGCAGGAACTGTAATAACAGCTTCAGTTACTTCTTGACCTAAGAAATCCTCAGCTGTTTTCTTCATTTTTTGAAGAATCATTGCAGAAATCTCCTGTGGTGTATATTTGCGGTCGTCAATTTCTACGCGCGGTGTATTATTGTCACCTTTAACGATATTATAAGGTACGTGTTCTGCTTCTTTCACAGCTTCATCGTATGAAAGTCCCATAAAACGTTTGATGGAATAAATAGTTTTATGTGGGTTAGTAATTGCTTGACGCTTTGCTGGGTCCCCAACTTTGCGCTCGCCACCCTCTACGAAAGCTACGATCGAAGGAGTTGTACGTTTACCTTCGTTGTTCGTAATTACTACAGGCTCGTTACCTTCCATTACGGCAACACATGAGTTTGTAGTACCTAAGTCAATTCCTATAATTTTAGACATATCTTGTGTTTTAATTTTTTACTTAAACAAATCTATCACTCTATTATCAACCCTTATGCCAATCCAAATTTTTTTAAAAAAAATCACTATTTGTCATCTATTTGTCTTTAGGTACTGCCAAACTGACATTTTCAATACACCAATTGCTCTAAAATCCTTTTTTTTGCTGACTCGTTTTGTCGATTGAGTGGCATATATCTGCCAAAAATTTCCGAGAATTCATTAAGTTCCATTTTTTTCGATTTCTTATCTCGCCAGTCAGCAGGCACAAGTTTATTGGTATATTCAATAGTTGTAGCCCAGTATTGAATATGCATTTCAGGAATCACGAGACCTATTATCATCCCCGGGAGACCATGGCTTAAGGCTGGTCCTGCTGAAACAGGAATTTCTTCCGAATAGTAGGCAATAAGATAAAGTGAGTCTTTGGTGGCACCATTCACCCGGCGGCAGTTTACACCAGCAATATTTCGGTATTCTTCTGTGAACCGCCAAGTAATGCTGTCCAATGTTTCCGAAAGAATGTATTTCTCGTCAATGTCGAGCTGAATATCTGCGGTGCCAGCTTTCAGATCCTGATAAAGCACTTTGCCATTTTTAGCTCCACCTCTAAATTGTCCTCTCGGGCTTGCGCCAGATCGAGCCGCCCCTTGAAATCTACCGCCCCGACCATTGGCAGAAATAGTCTTAGGTGCGGTCATTTTCACTTCAGCATTTTTCTTGTCACTTTCCGCGCTTTCCTCGGGCATCAGTACGGTTGAATTCTCATCAAAGTAGAATTTCAATTTTTCTGTATGCGAATCAGGTACCTTATCCAAATATTCCATTATTCCTGCGCCTCTGTCCATTCCTTTCGAATTTATGTCGTTGGACATCTGTCGCAGGCGCGCTTTTGTATACGTGACTTTATCAAAACTGATCGTGCCCCTGCTTCCAAAATAAGCATATTGTGCCTGAATGGACAGCCCAAACAAGCAGCAGATAATTACAGTTAAATATAATTTTTTAATCATTTCCTTTCCCTAGATATTTGTTAAAATCCCACTTCACGCCGATCAGAAAGTATTGTGTTAATACCTGTTGAACGGATTCGGAATAGTTGGTGTCACTTGCACTACGGCGTGTATTATTAAATGTGTTGAAAATGTCAAAAGCCTTTACACTAAGCGTCATGCTCTCATCTTTTAGCACTTTTTTCTCCAATTCAATATTGGCATAAAATTGATTGATTGATTTTTTATAAAGCTTAGTCGGGCCTGTATAGCTATAGAAAATATTGGTCATGATATTAAATTTCTTCGGTAAAAAGTACTTAATATAGGCTGACGTTCCCCCCAAAAAACTTGTCACATTATATTGCGTGTTGATCGAATTTTGCTGTATATTAAATCCGGTATTTACAGAAACGTCAAAGTCAAATCCCTCTGAGTCTTGTTCATTTAAGCTTGAACCTACGCTAAAATTGGTGTTCTTTGCATTGTTCAGCAGAAATTCGCCGCTGGATTGACCACCTTCAAATTTGGTGTAGCTATAGCTATTATTAAATATGACGCTTGCACTCTTGTTAAAGTTGATACGACGATTGGCTAAAGGTTGCATGTGGTTGATATTCAGAGTGCTATTCCAGCTGGATTTGCCGGACAGGTTTTCGTAAGTGCTGATTTGAGCCGAATTGTCCAATATGGTGGTTTTGTTAACAATAGGATTGTTGACAAAAGAAAAGCTCCCGTTGATATTAATATTTGTTCCTTTCAATAAACTGAAAGCATTATAATTGGCCGAAATATTATTACTAACTGCGCGCTTAAGATCGGGATTACCAATTTGCTGGAACAAAGGATTGGTTTGGGGTTGAAGTGGCTGTAATTGATCAAACGACGGTATAATATTTGAACTCTGATAAGCTAATCGTATATTTCTACTGTTTGAAATTCGATAATTGGCGTCAATATTTAAATTGTTATCCCAAAAGTTACGGGCAAGATCAATGGCCCTGTAGCTATCATTCAGCTGTTGATTCTTGTAGAAAGTTCGGTTTGAAAAATTGATTTCCAGTTTTTCTTTGCGGTAAGAAAAGTTGACATTAACTCCTTGATTAGTGTTATTGTCCACCTGATTTTGAGAGTAAAGTGAATCAAACTGCTGCGTGATATTGTTTATTGAATTTTGCGTATTGGTGTTTTTTGAATGATTAAAACTATAGCCCAAGGCAACATTGATATACGCATTGATTCGGTTATTCAAGTTGATGGACGAAGTGAAATTATTGCCCTTATTCCAGCCCTGTCGATTTTGGTCGATAATGGTGCTATCTGCTGTTTTATAAAAATAGGTTCGTGAATTGACTTTACTTTCTGAAGATGATTCTTTGTGATTGTTGCCGATCATCACATTTAAAGAGCGTCCCGGTTTTAGCCGCTTTCTATAGTTTAAGCGAAAATTGTTGTTCGAGTTTGAAGAATTCGACTGATTATTCTCCCTAAAGTCACTGATTGGATTAGCCAATCCATCGCTTGTGTTGCTGTTTGTATTGTTAAATTGCGAAGTATTTTCCCAACTGGCATTGGATTGGAGTTCGATACTTTGCGTGGAATCCAGTCGCATGCTGATGTTTGAACGGAAATCATGACTTTGGCTGTGCCTTTCATTATTAGTACTCGTGTTTTTTTCTTGAATAGACTCGTCTGGCAGCACGTTTTTATTGTAAGTTTCTGAACGGTTCTTATTGCTATTGTCGTCGTAACCATAGTTGGCATTTACTTTTAGGGCTTTTTTGAAGAACTGATTATCATAGTTGGCGCCAAGGTTTGTGTTCAGTGGTTCGCCCGTAATTTGATTGTTCATCCGTAAAGAGCCCTCACGACCACTTGAACTTCCCATATTATTGTGGCTGGCAGTAATTCCAATACGCTCGGTCTTGTTAAATTTGGCAGCGAACAGATTTCCAGCATATAGTCCTTGGGATCCCGCTAATGCCTCCATGTTCCCAAATAGGCCTTTTCGAGCTTTCTCCTTAAGCACAACATTAACCGTTTGGATCCTTACGCCATCGTCGATGCCCGAAAGCTCGGCCTCCTCAGATTTTTTCTCATAAAGCTGTACCTTGTCGACAGCATCTGCTCGTACATTTCTAATGGCTATTTTAGGATCATAACCAAAAAATTCCTCCCCATCAATAAATACTTTTTGTACTGATTTTCCCTGAGCCGTGATAGTTCCGTCTCCCGTCACGGTGAAACCGGGTAGACGACGCAGTAAATCTTCCAGTTTGGCATTTTTTTCCGTCGCGAAACTCGCGGCGTCATATTCTATGGTGTCACCTTTGAGTGTAATTGGAAGACGACGGGTCACAATCACCTCCTGTAAAACGTTTCTTTGGGAATTTATTTTGATATCGTGTAAGTCCAGATCTTTGTCTGCAATTTGGATCGTATCGCTATAGAGTTCAAATTTAGGGTAGGAGGCCAGCATGATGTAGCTCCCCGGTTTAATATTTTTAACCTGGAATCTCCCCTCTTCATTGGCGCGGTTAAAATAACGGAGAACTGAATCGCGGTTCAATAAAATAATAGAAGCATTGGTCAGGGGTTTATCATCTGCCTTGTCTAGAATCCTCCCCTTGATGTTTATTTGCGAGTAAGCACTGTTGATGAGGATAAATAGCAAAAATAATAATTCAACTAATCTTTTCATGTACGGGTGTTATCCTTCAAATATAATTTACTTAATCGTTAATAAATGTAAAATATCTTTTCTGAATGTAAAATCTTTGGTATATCCCCCGGAGGGTAGCAGCTTTTTGTTATTTTAATGGAAGTTTTTAGAAAATCTTTATTTTTATTGCATTCAATACAGATAGTTGCCGATAGGTATGTTGAGAAAGTTGGAAGTAAAATTTACCTTTGCACAAAATTGATGTTATGACTTTTGAAAATTACTTGCAGCAATTCGAAGATATCTTAAATCATCCTGAGAATTACCCGGCCTATCAGGACGAAGAATATTATCAGTACACCAAAATGAACTGGGCTAGAATGGGCCGGTGGTTAAAACGATTTGAGCCAAACTCGGATTTTGATCATTTTGTAAAGTCAATTGCTGAGAAACAACAATGGATTATTATTACTGAACCTTGGTGCGGGGATGCGGCGCATTCTGTACCGATGCTCGCTAAAATGGCCTCACAAAACTCCAACATCACGTTGGACATACAACTTCGTGACAGCGCGCCTTTTCTGATCGATTCTTACCTGACCAACGGAGGGAAATCTATTCCGATTCTTGTCATACGTGATGAAAACGGACGAGATTTAGCTGTCTGGGGGCCACGTCCTACAGCTTGCCAAGATTTGTTCTTGAAGCTGAAAGAGCAGGGAGTGGATTTCTCCGAAATTAAAGAAGAAATTCAAAAATGGTATAATGCCGATAAAGGAGTAGCCATCCAAAAGGAAATCCAGTCCCTGCTGGAAAAATAAGGGAAAGTACATTTTTTTCCTTTTCTGGCCATGTTTTGGAAAAGGAATGTTAAGCTAAAACCAAAGAAATATGAACATTGAAGATCTGAGGGATTATTGTTTATCTATCGGGCCAGTTGTGGAAGAAACCCCATTTGGTCCAGATACACTTGTGTTTAAGATTGGCGGCAAGATTTTTTTATTGGTTGGGCTGGATCAGATCGATGAACTTCGGTTTAATGTAAAGTGTAATCCCGAAAGGGCAATAGAATTGCGTGAAAAGTACGAACATACAGTGCTACCGGGCTATCATATGAATAAAAAGCATTGGAATACCATTATTGCCAATCGAGAACTGGAAGACAAAATTCTTGAAGAACTCATTGTCCATAGTTATAGTCTAATTGTTGAAAGCTTGCCGACTAAACTCAAGCAGGAGATCAAGGGGTTATAGCCAGCCCATATATTTGACGAATCGGTTTACTGTTAAGGAAAAGCATTTCAATGACTTTTTCTGACACTTGGTATGCTGGATTTGCCAAAATTGTGAAATCACATCGATTAATAAATTTACACTAAATATTATTTTTATGAAGCGAACACGAAATTACTTGTGGGTAATCGGTTTTACGTTCCTTCTCAGCTTGGGAAGTTGTATCAAGGAAGAAGCTCTGAATGCTGAGGCGGACATCGAAGCGGCTAGTATCCCTCAAGGGGATCAGGTTTTAAAGGGTAACCCCTCCATAGATAACAATACTGTTGTTTTCCCATTAAAACGTTTTACGGGGAATTATATGCAATCTCCTGAATTTGTGTTGACGCCTGGGGCATCAATCGAGCCGAAAAGTGGTACAGAACTTAATTTTTTCGAACCACAAAAATATACTGTTACTTCCCAGGATGGAGCTTGGACTAAGACATATACGGTTTCATTTGTGATTGATGAAGGGGCAGATTTATATGCTCCTTTTGAGAATGCTGAAGTGGTAGATACGGATAGTCCAGAAGGACATTATCATAAGTTTTTTGATTTGACAACACTAGGGCAAAAAAAATATAATTGGGCAACAGCAAATGATGGATATAATATTTTAGCTGCTACTCTTTTAGAACAAGGAGAACAATTGGTCCCTGGCTTTTATCCCACGACACAGATAACAGATGGTTATATCGGTAAAGCTGCGAAACTTACGACCAAAAGTACAGGAGCATTAGGTGGACTATTTGGCTCACCCCTCGCTGCAGGTAATTTATTCTTAGGGGAATTTAAAACAACATTTCCAACAATTAACTCCACACGTTTTGGACTTCCTTATGACAATAAAACTGCCCCTTTGGCATTGAGGGGATTTTTTAAATATAAAGCTGGTGAGTTGTTTATTGTAAACAATGCGCCTTCACAGCTAAAGAAAGATACTTGGGATGGGTATGCGTTATTGTTTGAAAAGGTCTCACCGCCGAAAGATAATTTTCTAACTGGAGCACATAGCTTCACTGATCCACGTATAGTTGCCGTTGCACGCGTGGGAGCAAAAGAGCAGATTGAGACAAATGTATGGACGCCATTTAACCTTCCTTTCTCTTTTGTCAATGGTAAATCATTCGATCCCACTAAAGAATATATGTATACAATTGTATTTAGTTCAAGTAAAGAGGGGGATAAGTTTAACGGTGCTGTAGGCAGTACATTACTTATTGATGAAGTAGAGCTAGTTGTAAATAACTTAAAATAGTATCCCTTCTATTATCAATAAATATAAATACTTCAATGGAGGAGCATATCACTGAATATATTCCCAATTGGTGTGATCATTTTTAAATTAAAGACTATCTAATGAATAAGTTTCTCTATATAATTGCTGTCTTCATGATAGCGACTGGTGGTGTGCAGGCTCAAAGCGGCACGTCAAATCATCCAAATTTTTTCAATACCGATATCGATTACGCATTGCAGGCTCAGTTCAGTATTGGTGGCAGTAGCCCGTTGGGTCTCCCTCAAACCATACGGAAGATTGAAAGTTTCAATCCAGGTTTGCAGGTCGGACTAGAAGCAAATGCGACAAAATGGTTAGGTGAAAAGAAAATCTTGGGGGTTCGTACCGGGCTTCGCTTCGAAACAAAAGGGATGAAAACTAAGGCGCGGGTGAAAAACTATTTAACGGAGATTGTAAAAGATAATGCTAAAGTGAAAGGGTATTATACGGGTAAAGTGGAAACTAACGTTCAAAATACCTATCTAACACTGCCGGTGTTAGCGGTCTATAAGTTATCTAACCGGTGGAATCTCTATGGAGGACTTTATTTCGCTACATTATTGGATAATAGTTTTGATGGAAATGTGTCTGATGGTTATTTGCGTCAAAATACACCAACCGGAACAAAAATTACATTTGAAGAGGGAAGTCAGGCTTTCTATGATTTCTCTGAGAACGTTCGGAAATTTCAATGGGGAACGCAAGTTGGAGCAGAATGGCTCCTGAACCAACACTTTAAATTTTTAACCGATCTGACCTACGGATTTAACAATATCCTCGAGAAAGATTTTAATTCTATAGACTTTAGTATGCATAATATCTATCTAAATGTTGGATTTGGCTACACTTTTTAAGCATAAATTAGGTGTTTCGGCGACCTAAAATGAAAAGGATACCATTAGTTTAATGGCTAATGGAATCCTTTTTGATATATTTTTGGAGTTTTATCTTCCTTTTACAGATTACATTTTTAATCCGATTTCTCTCAACCGCTCATCCAGGTATTGACCCGCGGTATAATCTTCGTAAACTTTCGGGTGTTCTGCATCGATGCATGATTCTAGTGAAGCCAAGCTCATGGAAGATTTTGGATGCAAAAAGAAAGGGATAGAAAAACGCGAAGTTCCCATCTTTTCCCGTGGAGGATTGACAACACGGTGCGTAGTTGATTTCAGCTTATTGTTTGTCAATCGTTGCAACATATCGCCCACATTAATAACAATATCTTCGCCTTTGGCTTTAATAGGGAACCATTCGCCATCTTTTGTCAACACTTCTAGACCATCCGCACTGGCACCAATTAATAAGGTAATGAGGTTGATATCTTCGTGTGCACCGGCACGAACAGCGTCAGGCGCTAAGGCATCAGGGTCATTGATTGGGAAATAATGGATCGCACGTAGAATAGAATTACCATTGATAACAAATTTTTCGAAGTAATTCTCTTCCAGGTCAAGGTAGATCGCAATCGCTTTCAGTAAGTCGCGGCCTGTATCTTCAAGCTTTTTATAAACCTCAGCTGTGACACCGTTAAAGCGAGGAATTTCAGCAACTTCTGGATTGTCCGGAAAATCAGCTTTGGAATATTTTTCGCCAACAATTGTTTGGCCGCGCTGCCAAAATTCTTTTAAGTCCGGAGTCTTCGCATCTTTAGCTTTTTCTCTTCCTTTTGCTGTATAACCACGCTGACCTGCCAATTCTGGAAACTCATATTTTTCCTTCGTCTCAGTAGGTAAGCTGAAAAATTCAGGAACTACTTGGTACAACTCCTCGATCAGATCTTTTGATAAGCCATGATTTGCAATCGTTACAAAGCCCGTTTCGTTAAACGCTTTGCCAATATCTTGAATAAATTGATTTCTTTGTTCTTGGGTTCCTTGTGTGTAATGCTGCAAGTCCAAGCGCGGTATGTTTACTAAAGCCATACAGTGTTGATATTTGTTTAGGACAAAGTTAACGGAATTAATTTTGATTATTACATAAAGGTTGTTAATAAAAGTTTTTAGTTTTACTGTATCGTTCTGTATTTCAGTGTTTAAAAGTTTTCCACATTTCAATAGTGCTCTTAGTTTCGCTTAACCTATAAACGGTCATCATGCTGACGAATATATGACAAAATTTATAGTTCGGATCTTGCTATTCTAATTCCTAACGAGTATATTTGTTATGCAAGCATAATAAATAGCTTGAGAGTGCGCTTATGAACCAAAATCAGACAATCGATTATTTTTTAAAAACAGGCTGGCAGACCATAGCCAATAAATACAATCAAATCGCTTCGCAGTATGGATTTACGCAGGCGGCGGGTTATATTTTGATAAATATCCATAAAGAAGGCACTCCTGTTTCTCAGATTGCAAATCTGACGGGAGTTAAAACAACTAGTTTGTCTCGGGTGTTGAATAATTTGGAGTCATTGGGATTTATTTACCGGGAGACTAGCGAAACGGATAAAAGATCTGTGAAAGTATATTTGACAGAACTCGGTCGCGAAAAAAGGAGAATTGCTAAAGATGTCGTGCGTAATTTCAATCAATACCTGGCAGATAATTTTTCAGAAAATGAGCGTGACCAATTGATTGCTTCGCTAGCGAAACTAAATGATCTTGCAAACAGCTACAAGGAAGAAGTAATCGTCTAGAATTTAAACCAAATGTACAGAAGTGCATACTAAATATGTTATGATGAACAGAAATATTAGAAAAGTGGCAGTTCTCGGTTCGGGTGTTATGGGCTCGCGAATTGCTTGTCATTTTGCTAACATTGGTGTTGAAGTTTTACTGTTGGATATCGTTCCACGTGAGCTTCTCCCAGCGGAAGAAGCCAAGGGCCTAACGTTGGAGAGCAAGATCGTCCGGGATCGTATTGTTAACAGTTCTTTAGAAACGGCTTTAAAAACAAATCCATCACCAATTTATAGCAAGTCTTTTGTTAAACGAATCAAAACAGGAAACTTTGATGATAATCTTCAAGATATTGCCCACGTGGATTGGATTATCGAGGTTGTCGTTGAACGACTTGATGTTAAACAGTCCGTTTTCGAGCGTGTTGAACAATTTCGAAAACCTGGAACATTAATTACCTCCAATACTTCTGGTATTCCCATTCATTTGATGACAACAGGTAGAAGTGAGGATTTTAAAGATCATTTTTGCGGTACCCACTTCTTTAATCCACCCCGCTACCTACCTTTGTTGGAGGTTATTCCAACACCGCATACCAAACCTGAAGTCGTCGATTTTATTCTTCAATTCGGTGATAAGATGTTAGGTAAATCTGTTGTATTATGTAAAGATACACCGGCATTTATTGGAAATCGTATCGGGGTTTATTCGATGTTGGCGGTCACTCATCTGGTGGAACCTCTCGGTTTAAGCGTTGAAGAGATCGACAAATATACAGGCCCGGCAATGGGACACCCTAAATCGGCAACATTTCGTACGGCAGATGTGGTCGGACTGGATACTTTGGTGAATGTTGCTAATGGTTTGGCACAGAATGCGCCGGAAGATGAAGCTAAAGGTGTGTTCCAACTTCCTCCATTCATCAGTAAGATGGTAGAAAATAAATGGTTGGGCGAGAAAACCAAAAAAGGATTTTATGAAAAAGTAAAAGCTGATGATGGTAGTTCAGAGATTTTGTCTTTAAATCTAAAAACGCTGGAGTTTGGGTCGCAGCAAAAAGTGAAATCAGCGACTTTGGAATCCACAAAACCTGTAGATGATATCCGCAAACGGATGAAAGTATACGAACAGGGAACCGATAAAGCCGCAGAACTCTTCCGTGCCATGCATTATCCCTTGTTTGAATATGTATCCCGCCGTGTCCCAGAAATCACCGATGACTTCTTCCGAATAGATGATGCTATGCGAGCCGGATTTGGATGGGAGTTAGGACCATTTGAAGTATGGGATGCCTTAGGTGTTCGCGAGACTTTAGCTAAAATTAAGGCGGAAGAAAAACGACTTCCAGGCCAAAATGGTGAAGTTGCAACCTGGGTACATGAAATGCTAGATGCAGGACATGAATCCTTCTATAAAATTGAGAATGGCGTGCGCCATTATTATGACATTGCTTCAAAGTCGTATAAACCTATTCCCGGAACAGAGGAACTTATTGTGTTGGATCATATCCGTGAAAGTAAAACGATCTGGAAAAACACAGGTGTCTCTATTATAGATCTAGGTGATGGTATTATCAATTGTGAATTCCACACCAAGATGAATACCATTGGTGGCGATGTGATTCAAGGTTTGAATAAAGCGATCGATCTTGCTGAAAAAGAATACCGCGGATTGGTAGTTTCTAATGATGGAAAAAATTTCTCTGCTGGAGCTAACATCGGAATGATTTTCATGATGGCAGTAGAACAGGATTTTGACGAATTGAATATGGCAGTCCGTGCATTTCAAAATACATCGATGCGGTTGCGGTACTCATCAATTCCGGTCGTCGTTGCTCCCTTTCAAATGACCCTCGGCGGTGGCTGTGAATTTTCAATGCATGCGGATTTTGTGCAGGCTCATGCCGAAACATATATGGGTTTGGTCGAATTAGGAGTTGGTGTTATCCCCGGCGGCGGCGGTACCAAAGAATTTACACTAAGGGCCTCTGAAGAATTTAAAGAGGATCAAATTGTTCAAAACACGTTGAAAGATAAATTCCTCACTATTGGGCAGGCAAAAGTATCCACTTCTGCTTATGAAGCTTATGAACTTGGCTATTTGCAGAAAGATAAATTTGCAATAACAATGAATCGTGCCCGCCTCTTGGCAGATGCCAAAGCAAAGGCCATAGAGTTGGCCGATAAGGGATATGTTCAGCCGGCTCCGCGCAATGATATCAAGGTTTTAGGCAATCAGGGATTGGGAATTGTGTATGTGGGAGCTTCGTCTATGCGAGAGGGTAACTATATATCAGATTATGATCGTAAGATCTCAGAAAAGCTAGGCTGGGTGATGTGTGGAGGAAACTTATCATCACCGACCGAAGTGTCCGAACAATATTTACTGGATCTTGAACGTAGAACGTTTCTCGAGCTTTGTGCAGAACGCAAAACACTTGAAAGGATTCAATTTATGTTGACAAAAGGTAAGCCTTTACGGAACTAAAACTCACTACTCACGAAAAAAATAAAAATAATGGAAGCATATATAGTAGCAGGATTTCGTACAGCAGTAGGTAAAGCGCCGCGAGGAGTATTTCGCTTTATGCGGGCGGATGATTTAGCATCGGATGTGATTAAGCATCTCGTATCTACTGTGCCGAATTTAAATAAAGAAGATATAGATGATGTTATCGTTGGAAATGCAATGCCAGAGGCTGAACAGGGGCTCAATATGGCACGTTTTATTTCCTTAATGGGATTGGATACCGATAAGGTGCCCGGAGTGACTGTCAATCGATACTGCGCATCTGGGTTGGAAACTATTGCCACAGCGGTAGCGAAAATTAAGACAGGTATGGCAGATGTCATTATTGCCGGCGGGGTAGAAGTCATGTCCGGAATGCCTTTTGGCGGCTGGAAAATTGTGCCCAATCCTGTGGTCGCCAAAGATCATCCCGACTGGTACTGGGGTATGGGGTTGACAGCTGAAGCGGTCGCTAAAGACTACAAGGTTTCCCGTGAAGACCAGGATGCATTCGCACTTAAATCAAACCAAAAGGCAGTTGCGGCTATTCAAAACGGCCATTTGAAAGATGGTATCGTGCCTATCACTGTAAAAGAAAATTATTTAAAGGACGGCAAAATTGCAACACGTGAATATGTGGTCGATACCGATGAAGGCCCTCGCGCTGATACCTCCTTGGAGGCTCTGGGAAAGTTAAAACCAGTTTTTGCTGCAAATGGTTCGGTGACTGCAGGTAATTCCTCACAAACATCTGACGGCGCGGCATTTGTCTTAGTGATGTCCGAAGCTAAAGTGAAAGAGCTTGGCGTGAAGCCTATTGCAAAGCTCATTAGTTTTGCTGTGGCAGGCGTTCCACCTCGCATTATGGGGATTGGACCCATTTATGCAATACCTAAGGCTTTGCATAGAGCGGGGCTTAAAAAAGAAGATATTGATCTCTTTGAGCTGAATGAAGCTTTTGCGTCTCAGTCGCTAGCCGTTATCCGTGAACTTGGGTTAGACGAAGAAAAGGTGAATGTCAATGGCGGTGCTATCGCTTTAGGTCACCCACTTGGCTGTACGGGAGCTAAATTAACAGTCCAAATTTTAAACGAGTTGAAACGCAGAGGCAAAAAGTACGGGATGGTGACGATGTGCGTGGGAACTGGTCAGGGAGCAGCAGGTATTTTTGAGTTATTGGACTAAAATTAGCCGCATAGAATAGCACTGTAAACAGCATATGGATTTCTGATCTCATAGCTAATAGAAGTATTTTAAAAAACATGGTGGACAGCAACATCACTTAGCTGCAATTTGCGCGTCCATATAAATCTAAAAAGACAATGAGCGAAAATAAAGCAATTAAAGGCGGAGAGTTCGTGATTAGAGAGACTCCCTACACCGCAGTTTTTATTCCAGAAGAGTTTGATGAAGAAGCTAAAATGATTCGTCAGACCTGCTTAGATTTCTTGGATACAGAAGTATTGAATAAGCTTGACCGTATCGATGCGCAAGAGGAAGGTCTGATGCCCAGTTTGATGGATAAGGCCGGTGAACTTGGCATGCTGGGCGTTTCTATTCCCGAAGAATATGGCGGTTTTGGCAAGAGTTTCAACACTTCAATGCTCGTTGCCGATGCAGTAGGTGGTGGGTTTTCCTTTGCGGTCGCGCTGTCAGCCCATACAGGAATAGGTACCCTGCCTATTTTGTATTATGGCAATGATAGTCAAAAGGCAAAATATATTCCTAAACTTGCTACTGGTGAATGGAAAGCGTCGTATTGTTTGACAGAACCCAACGCTGGATCGGACGCAAACTCGGGACGTACCTCGGCAAAATTAAATGCTGAGGGAACCCATTATTTGATCAATGGTCAAAAAATGTGGATTACGAATGGTGGTTTTGCAGATATTTTTATCGTATTTGCAAAAATCGATAATGATAAAAACTTGACGGCATTTATTGTCGAGAAAGATTTTGGCGGTATTACGATGAATCCGGAAGAACATAAATTGGGTATTAAAGGATCTTCAACACGCCAGATCTTTTTTAATGATTGTGCTGTTCCGGTAGAAAATATGCTTTCTGATCGTGAGAACGGATTTAAGATTGCTGTAAACATCCTAAATATTGGTCGTATAAAACTTGGAGCCGCTACGATCGGTTCGGCACGGATGGTCATCAACCATGCCGTACAGTATGCCAATGAACGTGTGCAATTTAATTTGCCGATTTCCAAATTCGGTGCTATCCGATATAAGCTGGCCGAAATGGCAACACGTTTATTTGCCGTCGAGTCGGCATCCTATCGCGCAGGTCAGAATATTGACGACGCCTACGATGCGCTGATTGCGGGTGGTATGGATGAAGCAAAAGCAAAATTGAAGTCTGTGGAGCAGTTTGCGATCGAGTGCGCTATTATCAAAGTGTGGTGTTCAGAAATGTTGGATTATGTGGTGGATGAGGGCGTACAGATTTATGGTGGAATGGGCTATTCGGCGGATGCACCTATGGAACGTGCTTATCGGGATTCACGGATCAACAGGATTTTTGAAGGCACCAACGAAGTGAATCGTTTGCTCGTCGTAGACATGTTGTTAAAACGCGCCATGAAAGGGGAATTAGACCTGATGGGGCCTGCGCAAGCTGTAGCCGGTGAGCTTTTAGCTATTCCCGACTTTGCAGATGAGGATGACGCACCTTTTGCAGCAGAAAAGAAAATTGTGGCAAATCTTAAAAAGGCGGGATTATTAATTGCAGGAGCTGCTGTACAGAAATTGATGATGTCGCTTTCCAAAGAAGAGGAGATTCTAATGAACATAGCCGATATTATTGGATATGTTTATATCACCGAATCTGTTTTGTTACGTGCGGAAAAATTGGTACATACAGGATCTGATAAAGCTGATTACGCAACAGATATGGCTAAAATCTACCTGTATGGTGCGATAGATAAAGTCAGCGCTGCTGGCAAAGAAGCATTGTATTCATTTGGTGAGGGCGACGAGCTGAACATGATGTTGGTTGGTTTGCGCAGATTCACTAAAGCCCAACCGTTCAATGTGAAAGATGCCCGTCAGCGAATTGCAAAAAAATTGATAGACGAGAATAAGTATTGTTTTTGATTGAAAATAAATTATTGGTTTTGGTTGATGGCCGAAGATTTCTCTTCGGCCATTTTTGTGTTACAATTCCAGAAGTAACTGTAATTATATTAAATTTAACCTTTTAAACCCTAACCATTATATGACATCTTCAAGATCATTTACATTTACAGAAGACTGGGTAGTCGTCATCTTGGGAATTGCTACCATCCTTCTTGCATTATCAGGAGTCGTGGCACCAGTACCTAGTTTTTCGTGGAATAATTCGGCCGAACTCGTATCAACTGTATTGGACCCGGCAAATTTAATGAAGCTATTTGAGCAATTTATTTACGTATTCGTAACCGCACTATTGGGCGCATTTCTTTTGGGAAAATCTATAAAATATTTATTAGTTGTATTTCCTGTTGTATTTTTCCTTACGGTATTTGCCTTGGTTTTGGCAGGCAATGCAACGGTTAAAGAATATAATCTCGAAGCTGTAATTTTTAGTTTGATTATTGGGTTAATTATCAGCAATTGCTTTAAACTGCCTAAGTGGTTTAAAGAAGCGCTCAGTACGGAGCTTTATGTCAAGATCGGTCTAATTCTACTTGGAACCACCGTTATCTTCGGAGATATTCTCAAAGCCGGATCCTTGGGGCTTATTCAAGCGCTGGCTGTCGTACTGTCGGTTTGGTACTTCGCTTTCTGGATCTGCAAAAAGTTAAAGATTGATAAAGAGATGGCGTTGATGTTGTCGAGTGCAGTATCTATTTGTGGTGTCTCTGCTGCAATAGCAACTTCAGGCGCGATCAAAGGCGATAGTAAAAAACTTTCCTATGTGATTTCGTTGGTCCTGATTACGGCTATTCCAATGATGATCTTCATGCCTTACATGGCAGAGTGGATGGGCTTGTCGCAAGAGGTTACAGGTGCTTGGCTTGGTGGTAGTATTGATACAACGGGAGCTGTAGTGGCTTCCGGGTCGCTCGTAGGTGAAAGAGCTTTGGAGATTAGTACTATTGTGAAATTTTCACAAAATGTATTGCTTGGACTAGCAGCTTTTGCGATCAGTATTTATTGGACTTATGCTAAATCTGTTGATGATGAGACCAAACGCGATAAACCGACATTGAAAATTATCTGGGAACGCTTCCCAAAATTTGTATTGGGCTTTGTATTAGCCTCCCTGTTATTCTCTTTTATTGTATCTCCTGAGAAGATAGATGCGGTCAAAGGAAGTTTGAAAAACTTACAGGGGCTTTGGTTTACCTTAGCATTTACATCAATCGGTTTGGAAACGAATTTTAAGGACCTTTTTGTACAAGATAATAAGAAGCCGTTGTATGCTTTTCTGATTGCTCAGACTTTTAATGTTATTATTACTTTATTGATTGCACTGGTGTTATTTCGCTAAGAAGGAAAGTGTTTCAAAGTGAAACAGATCGTTATAATATGACTGTAAAGATGGTCGTCCAAATAGGATGGCCTTTTTTATGCGTTTTCATAACGAGGCTATGCGTGGCATTTTTTTCTGGCTCATAGTACAGATCATTGTTTTTTATAAAAACGCTTTGCTTCTCGATTTTCGCTGGATTGTTAGCGTATAGGATTGTTGCCACCCTGATTTTTTATGCTGAGTGGACGATGAATAACCTTTTGTTTTCTATAAATGACTGTTAATTAATGGGTAATGTGTTTTTGAAAAAAAATATTATAAAATCTATCAAATTAGTAGTCTTTTAAAAAATATTTATATATTTGTATCGTCATCTGACTTACAGGCAAGTAGAGCAGGGGGCGAAATGAACTAACTTGATTATGAATCGAACTAGCAATAGCATTTGATCTTATAAAAGAGAATATGTGTTCATAGCTTTTTAAAATTACAACATAAATATGCACATGCAACTGATGCGTGAATGGCAAGGTAAATAAAAGAAAATAACAAATAAAACGAATGAAACAAGATTACTCCGCAAAAACAAGTGTATTGCTTTTTCCAGTTGAAGCATGTATAATGACCTTAAAAAGCGCTAAGGAACGAATGTGTTGTTAAAATTTCTCTCTTACACTCTCTTATATTAGAAAAGGGAAGCCGAGGCTTCCCTTTTACCAAGTTTTAACAATGAAGCAAGTATCGATTGGCGTTGGCACTTGTTTAGATTCACCATTAAACTGAATAAATTTATGAAAAAAAATGCTATTTTCCGAATTAGCGTCATTTTTAGCTTGCTTTTGACAGGCTCTTACCAAGTCTACGCGCAAGTGGAAAATCCAAAACCTATTATAAATGCCTCTTTAACAGGTACTGTAATTGATGCCGTCACAAAAGAACCATTGCAAGGTGTTACGGTGCAACTTGAGGCTGTTACACACCAGGTGAAAACGGACAGTAAAGGAGTTTTTCAGTTTGTAACTGGACAAAAATTACCTTTTTCATTAATTGTATCTATTGTTGGGTATCAAACCCGTCATATTGTTATTGATCAATCTCCTGCAATAATCGAGCTTACGCCGCGGTTGGAAGCCTTGGATCAGGTGGTGGTCACAGCACGCCGTCGTAAAGAGCAGCTACAGGATGTGCCTATTCCCATTTCTATTATTCGTGGAGCAGCACTCGAAGATGCAGGTGCCTTTAATGTCAATAGACTAAAAGAGCTTGTACCTACAGTTCAGTTGTATGCATCGAACGCACGTAATACGACGCTTAATATCCGAGGAATGGGCTCAACTTATGGTCTCACCAATGATGGGATTGATCCGGGAGTAGGGTTTTATCTTGATGGTGTTTATATTGCACGTCCCGCAGCGACTTGGTTGGACTTTATTGACATTGACCAAATCGAAGTACTGCGGGGCCCCCAGGGTACATTGTTTGGAAAAAATACAACAGCAGGAGCATTCAATATCACTTCACGTTTACCACAATTTACACCAGAAGCCAATGTGGAAGTGAGTTACGGAAATCAGGGTTTTATTCAGGCGAAAACTTCCATATCCGGACCTCTGGCCAAAAACTTAGCTGCGAGAGTTTCCTTTTCTGGAACACAGCGTGATGGCAATCTTTTTAATGTACACACCAATAGAAAGATTAACGATATCAACAACCTGGGTTTTAGAGGACAATTGCTCTTTACTCCATCTGAAAATATCAAACTGGTGATTTCCGGTGATGTGTCCTCGCAAAGACCTGACGGTTACGGCTGGGCTGTTGCAGGAGTCGTAAAGACACAGCGTGCGGACTACAGACAATTTGATGCAATTATTAAAGATCTTGGCTACGAGTTGCCTTATAAAAGTGCCTTCGAGCGTAAGATAGACCTGGATACTCAATCCAAAGCGGATAATAAATTGGGCGGGGTCGCATTGAACGCCGATATCAAGATTGGCGGGGGAACACTAACCTCAACTTCTGCCTGGCGGACATGGACATGGGTGCCGCTGAATGACCGCGATTACTTAGGGCTCCCTGTATATACAGTTTCAGCAGGTAATTCGGTCCATAACCAATGGTCACAGGAATTCAGATATTCAGGAAAGATTAGTGAAAAGGTTAGCGGCGTTGTTGGGCTATTTGGTCTTTGGCAGGATCTTGGCACAGATCCCGTACATACCGAAGAAACAGGATCTGCCTTTTGGCGTTTTCAAAAAAGCTCGACGAGTGCTTTATGGCAAACACCGGGATTATTTGATAATTTTGGAATTAAGACCGTTTATGGTATTAAAAGCACAAGCTTAGCTGCCTACACACAGATCGATTGGGCTGTGACCCCAAAATTACATATCCTCCCAGGATTGCGCTACAATTATGATAAAAAGGTGGCTAACTACGATAGGCAGACCTATGGTGGTTTGCAGACGTCAGACCCCGCACTGCTTGCTTTAAAGAACGGTGTATATACCAATCAGACTTTTGATGTCAATGCGGATGCAGACAATTTCTCTGGTCAGCTCTCCGCAAGATATCGTTTCAATCCGAAGATAAATGCTTACGCAACGTATTCCATCAGCTATAAACCTGTCGGTATCAACGTCGGTGGATTGCCGACAGCCAATGGAGCAGTGTTGCTGGATCTCGCCGAAGTAAAACCTGAAGCTGTCCGTCATAAGGAGATTGGTGTGAAAACAAATCCGACGCGCAATTCACTGCTGAATCTGACCGTCTACCAAACGGATATCAAAGACTATCAGACCCAAGTGCAGACTCCTGAACCAGGTGTGAACCGTGGTTATCTGGCCAATGCCGAAAAGGTGCGTGTAAAGGGTGTTGAATTGGATGGAAACATCAACATCGGACATTTTCTCCGATTGAATGGAGCGCTAGCCTATACAGATGCCAAATATGTCAAATTTACCAATGCACCTGTCCCTTTAGAAGAGGTTGGTGGAGCTCAGGCTTTTAAAGATATCTCTGGCGGCGTTCTTCCTGGTGTTTCCAAATGGTCTTGGTCGCTGGGTGGCGAAGCGAATAAAAGCGGTAAGCTGATCGGGATTAATGGATCTTACTTTGTGGGTGCAGACCTATTTCACCGTTCTAAATTTTCGTCCAGTTCTTCACCATCCCAATACCTAAATATTGATGCCTATTCGGTCTTGAACGCCAGGCTAGGATTCAGGGGATCGAATGGTATTTCGGTGTTTGTGTGGAGTAGAAATCTAACAAATAAAGATTACTACGAGCAGTTGCTGGCGGCACCTGGAAGTTATGGGCAATACGCAGGTGTAGTTGCGGATCCAAGGACTTATGGCGTTACACTGCGATACAATTGGAAGCAGGGGAATTAAATCCGTAAATCATATGATATTCTTATCGACCGTCTCCATTTCATCATGGGGACGGTTTTTGTTTTTTCGGTAATTTTCAATAGCTTCTTTTTTTATATATGGAAATTTGTATATTAAATCATCATTAAGGGGAATGATTTGCGTATGAACGAAAAAGAGCTTTTACAACACTATAAAACAAGCGGTGACTTGTCTACATTGGGGAAATTATATTCACCCTATATGTCTTTGCTTTATGGTGTATGCTTTAAATACCTGCAAGATCCTGATCGCAGTCAGGATGCTGTGATGCAGATATTTGAAGAGCTTATCCAGAAGCTTCGCCACTATGAAGTCGATAATTTTAAGAGCTGGCTGCACGTTTACAGTAAAAATTATTGCTTGATGCAGTTGCGTAAAGATAAGCGGACAACGCAGGTTGATATTGAAGACAATTTGTTTGAAAGCGAACAAAAGCTAAATGATACCAGTGAAACCAAATGGGAAGAAAAGGATTTTGAGAAACTGGAAGGCTGTATGCGAACTTTAAATCGCGAACAACAAGAGTGTGTACGCTTGTTTTATCTCGAGCAAAAATGTTATAAAGACATCGCGGATGTGACTGGATATGATTTGAATAAGGTCAAAAGTGCTATTCAAAACGGAAAGCGCAATCTGAAAATCTGTATGGAAAGGAAAGAAAATGGAAAATAATTATCAATTATCACGGATCCACAATTACATCCATGGTTTGATGAGTAAGGAGGAAATGTTTCAATTGGAACGAGAAGCATTGGAGGATCCTTTTTTACAGGATGCTATCGACGGTTACCGATTGCAAAATGGAGTAGATACGCGGCAATTGAGCCTGCTGCAACAACGTCTCACTCGTAGAGTGGAAGATACCGTTGCGACACGGCACGCCCAATATTTCACGTGGCAGCGTTTGGCCATAGGTGCTACCGCAGGCGTACTGTTTGTGACTTTATTGGCCCTGCTATATTTTAAACATTTTAATGGTAAAGCGGAGCGTACAACGGATGTGGAATTAAGTGAACCAGAGAACAAGGTGTCTGTTCAACCTTTGCTTGACGGGGGGGACGCAACACCGCGCGAAGGCTGGAAAATGTTTGAACAGTACCTCAATCAGAAATCAGGAGCTCCGGCAACAGGCGGAGAAATTACTGTCAATTTTATAATCGACAAGAATGGTGTTCCAACCGATATTCGTGCCGAGGGACAACCGGAGTCGTCACTCCTCAATGAAGCGATTCGACTGCTGCAGAAGGGACCAAAATGGCAGGGAACAAAAGGTCGGCTGAAGATCGTTTTCCCTGTCAAAGATGAAAAAAATCAAGCGCAAGCAAATGTGATTAAACCACCCCATTGTTTTGGAATTGAAAAGAAATAGAGATCGATGTTTTAAATAACAGCCCATTTTGTAAGAAATGGGCTGTTATTCTATAGGAGAGGAATACAGTTTATTCTTCCCAGCGAATCTTTTCCTCAATTGGTGTACGGTTCGGTTCACGTGGCTCAGATTGATGATGCCCTAAATAGAATAGACCGATACATTTTTGATTTTCTTCGAGATTTAAGAATCTACCCAAGTGATTGATTAAACCTGGGGTTGCCCAGTATCCGCCGATATTTAGCGAGTGCGCAGCTAACCACATGTTTTCAACTGCAGCAGCGGTACATGCCAGCTCTTCCCATTCAGGAACTTCTCCCGTATAGTTGACAACAATCGCAATTGCAACGTTTGACTGGGTTGCTTTTTTACCCATGGTTATTTCTGTTGCCTCCGTATATTTCTCCGCTGGTGTTACCGATTTGTAAATACGTGACAATTCGGCGCCTAAACGTTCTAACCCTTCTTTACGGAAGATCACAAAACGCCAAGGTTGTGTTCTTTTATGAGTTGGAGCTGCGTTAGCTGCTTCCAAAATATTCAAGATATCTTCTTTACTCACTTCTTCTTCTGTAAAAGAAGCTTGAAATACGGATCTTCTGTAATGTATCGCTTGTAATACGTCGTTTTTCATTGTTAATTATTTATGCGTGTCTACTTTTTAACTGTATAAATGAACCCGTTGCACTCGGCTATTTGCTCATGAATTGGTATTGCTTTTAGGCATCGCAATGCCTTTGGTAGGATGAAGTCCAACTATGCTTTCTCTTCCCATAAAGATACGACATGTAAAATTGTTTTGACCGCTTTTTCCATATCCTGTACCGATACCCATTCTTGTTTTCCATGGAAAGCATGGCCTCCGGCAAAAATATTCGGACAAGGTAAGCTCATAAATGAAAGGCGCGAGCCATCTGTTCCGCCACGGATACTTCTCCTTTCGGCTACCATTCCTGCGCGGTTGATCGCCTCCATGCCGATTTCCATAATTTGTGGATGCTGATCCAGCACTTCTTTCATATTACGGTATTGTTCTTTTACAGCGAAAGTATACGTACAATTTGGATATTTCTCCACGATCGATTTTGCAATTTCCTCCAGTTCGTCTTCGTGCTTCTTGAGATTGGCGGTCACATGATCGCGTATGATAAATTGAATTTCTGCTTTTTCTACCGAACCGCTGATATGAACGGGATGTACAAAGCCGTCTTTTTTACTGGTACTTTCAGGGGAAAGTCTATCTTTCGGTAACGCATCAATTACAGCACTGGCGATTTTGATAGCACTTTGCATCTTCCCTTTAGCAAAACCCGGGTGTACAGATACACCATGAATGGTCAAGGTAGCTCCATCAGCTGAAAATGTCTCATCCTCAATGGTTCCCGCTCGCTCACCATCCATTGTATAGGCAAAATCCGCTGCTAAACGTTTTAGATCAGCTTTATCTACGCCTCTGCCAATCTCTTCGTCTGGCGTAAAAAGTATTTTGATATCGCCATGTTTAATTTCAGGATGTTTCATCAACAAACGGGCAGCATCCATGATTTCGGCCACACCAGCTTTGTCATCAGCTCCCAGCAAAGTGGTGCCGCTTGCAGTAATGATATCATTGCCAATTTGATTGGCCAAGTCTGGATGCTCCGCATATTTGATGATAACACTACTGTCGTCAGGAAGTACCAAGTTTTGCCCCTGATAGTTCTTGTGTAACAAAGGTTTAACATCTTTCCCCGAAGAGTCCGGAGAAGTATCCATATGAGAACAAAAGCAGATAACAGGAACTTTCTTGGAACTATTCGCTGGAATGGTTGCATAGATGTAGCCATTTTCGTCCATAGCAGCGTCTGAAATGCCTAATGCTAACAACTCCGTTACCAGTAACTCGCCAAGGTTTTTTTGCTTTTCCGTAGAAGGGCATGTTGGTGAATTTGCATCAGACTGGGTGTCAATCTGTACATAGCGTTGAAATCTTTCGGACACCGAAAAATCATGTATGTTATTGATCTCAAATGTGCTCATTTTCTAATAGCCTTAATGTGATAAGGGTGGTCAAACTTAGATAAATTGCTTTTTATTTGCAATTTAATTGTGTTGCATTACAAACAAATTGTCCTTTATTAAACACATATGACGCTATTTAAATTTTTTCTCGTCGGCATAACCGAATACCTGCTGTAAAATATTGGTATTTCTGCTGCCACCGATATTATGTCTAATTTTTGATTCTTGGTCAGCGACTTTGATAAATAAACCATCTATAGCCTTTTGGGTAACGTATGCCGTAAGATTTGTTTCCACTTTATTGCCTAAAGGGAGGTTATTATAAGCTGTTGTCAATTGCGTCCAGTACTGATCCACATTGTTTGTACCCATGGCAGATTTAATGACAGGACGAAACTTGTCTGTTAATTCAGTCGATGTATTTGTTTTAAAGAACGTTGTCGCAGCATCTTCTTTGCTGCCCAACAGGATATTCGTCGCATCTGTAATCGTCATCTTTGAAAGAGCGTTCACAAATACGGGGGCAGCTTCTTTAACAGCTCCCTCCGCCGCTCTGTTCATACTTTGTATAAATTGATCGCATAATTTTCCCATACCAACTGCACGCAACGTTTTTTCTACCTTTTGTGCTTCTGCAGGCATTAGAATTTTTACCGTTGCATCCCCTAAAAAACCATCTTTCTTGGCCAAAGATTCGATGCTCATATTTAAACCATTGCTTAGAGCCTGTTTAATTCCTAATGAAGCATCGCTATTGGATAAAGACGCTAAGGTGTTGTTTTTTGATGATGTTGCTGTAGTGCCTGAAGCAGACGTCGTTTTAGCACTGTCGGTTTGACCCTGATTTGCTTTTGCCAAAGCCTCCGTGATTTTCTTAAAAATCTGTCCTTCGCTGGTATTGGAATAAAGTAATGCTGAGACAAGTAGTGTACAATATAATAGTGGAAATTTCATCATGTTATTGTTTTGCTGCCAAAATTAGGTATATCGACTGTTAATATGTGTGAAAGTTTAAGCCAATTTCAGCCAACTCCGCAGATTGTCTAGAATCGTAGCAGATAGGCTACAGCGATGTGGAGAGATCGTACGGATGCCATAACTCCAAATCACTTTAATTGATACAATCCAAACGAAAACAGCAGGTCCTCATCGAACCTGCTGTTTCAGCGATCGGTTGTTGTTCACACAATATTATTTCCAGGAGAGTGTCGTTGCCACTGGGAAGTGATCTGAAGGAAATTTATTCATGTAAGTATCGGTGAGGATACCGTATTTTTTGACCTGAAAAGGTTTGGTGATAAAGATATGGTCAATGCGACCTGTTGGTGTGGTGCTTTTGCCCCAGCCATTGAAGGAGGAATTGGGTTCGTATTTGAATGGTGCCAATTCGTGTACGTCAGTGACGACTTTACTGTTCGCCAAGGTGAAATACGCCTCATCCTTTTCATCGACATTGAAGTCTCCAGTTAAAATCAACGGTAAATCTTTGGCAAACTCTTTTGCTTTTGCCAAAATCAATTTGGCACTTTCGGTACGTGCCGTACGGCCGATATGATCAAAGTGCGTGTTCATAAAGATAAAGCGCTTTTTGTTGGCCTTGTCTTCAAAAATACCCCAGGTGCAGATCCGCGGTAATGCTGCATCCCAGCCTTTATTCGGGTGTTCGGTATCGGTTGCTGAAAGCCAAAAAGTACCACTCTTTATAGCTTTAAAGCGATTTGAATTGTAGAAAATAGCTGAATGCTCACCTTCCTGAGCGCCATCGTCGCGTCCAACTCCCACGTAATCAAATCCAGGAAGCAGCTTTTTAAGATCTTGAACCTGATCAAAGAATCCCTCCTGAATACCAAAAATAGCGAAGCCGTGGTATTTGATCAGATTGGTTAACGGAACTTTACGGTCGTTCCACATGTTGTCAACATCGACAGTGTTTCTTTGGCGGATATTATAGCTGCCCGCAATAAATTCTTGGGCATGAGACAGAAAGGAAAGGCAGAGCGCTAAAAATAGAAAAAGACTTTTTTTCATGAGTAGTTTCGTTTTTAAATGATGTTGATTTGGTTATGACCACGAAGTCGGCCTTCTGGTTAATCGGCTGATTGTGGGCCATGACTATGTTAAAGCATTCTTATTTCTTTAATACACGGAGCAACAGTTCAGGCTCGTCCGTTGTAATAAAATCAATATTCTGATTGATTAAATTGGTCATCTCCTCAGCAGTATTCACTGTCCATGCGTTCACTTTCATACCAAGTTGATGTGCATCTTTCAACCATGTGCCATTCTTTTTGAAAACTGAAAAATGATAATCCAATCCATTTATTCCGGCAGCCTTTACCTCAGCCGGAGATTTGTCACCCGTAAGGTATTGGATATTGGCCTTTGGAGCCATCTCGTGAATCTTCTGACAAGCCTCAAAACTAAAAGAAATATAGTCGGTGACTTTCTCTGCCTTTAAGTTTTTGACCATTTCTACCGTCTTTGTGGTCGCTTCAAGCGTACGCTCGACGCCGAGTTTATTAATTTTCAATTCGAGGATAAGACGCAAGCCTTTTAGTTTTTTTCCAGCGATAAGGTATTCTTCCAAGGTGGGAATGGATTCGCCGTTGGGATGCTTCTTTTCTAGAAGTTCCTTATACGTTGCTGTAGCAATATCAATACCATAGAAATCATTGTCATGGTTGACAACCAATATGTTGTCTTTGGTCAGATGCACATCAAACTCGGAGCCAAAAAGCTTGAGATCGTGGGCAGCAGTTAACGATGCAATTGAATTTTGGGGAAGGTGGCTGTTTTTCCATACGCCACGATGTGCAATGGCTTTAGTTTGTGCAAATAATGCCGAGGATGAGATCACCATGGCTAGCGTAAGGCAGCTAAAAATATGTTTTTTCATGCTATAATTATGTATGAGTGTTTGTTTTAAACGCCATAAAGTCTGCGTTTCACCCGTTGATTTATTCCTGTTTTTGAACACATAATCTTAAAGATTATGTTGTAAACCGCATAAGAGCACCACTGATCATATCATCATCTTGCGAATAATTTTTAAAGCTGACGTTATAGAAAGCAAAAAAGTGGCACTTTTTATCTCCATGTACAAGATCTAAAGTACCACTTTTATATTTAGTAATTGTTAAGTGTAATTTATTTTTTACCATTCCATTCGGCTATAAACTCATCTAGGAAGCTGAGCATATAATCGTGGCGATGTGCTGCTATTTTCTTCGCAGCCTCTGTATTCATCTTATCCTTTAGCAATAAGAGTTTTTCGTAGAAGTGATTGATTGTAGGAGCTTCCGAATGTTTGTATGCCTCTTTATCCTTATATTCCTGCACAGGAATGTTAGGGTTATACATCTCACGTCCCTTATTTCCGCCAAAGCTGAATGCGCGGGCAATACCAATGGCTCCGATGGCATCCAGGCGATCAGCATCTTGTACGATCTCCATCTCTTTCGAATGGAATGACACTTCGCCTAGGCTGGCTTTGAAAGACATGTTGAAGATAATTTTTTTAACATGGTCAATGATCTCAGGCGAAATTTCTAGACTTGCCAAAAATTCTCCGGCAACACGAGGGCCTACAGTTTCGTCGCCATCATGAAACTTACTGTCAGCAATGTCATGTAATAGCGCGGCCAATTCGCAGACCATGACATCCGCCGTTTCATTTTCTAAAATTAACTTCGTATTGTTCCATACGCGTTGAATATGCGACCAATCGTGGCCTGCTTCTGCAAATTTCAATCGGTCTTGCACAAATGCTACTGTGCGCTCAATAATGTTATTCATACAATACTTTTGTTTTTTCGCGAGTACCCTCGTATAATTCGTATTCTAATAATCTACAATCTAATTTACCATTATAAAACTCTATCCTTCGGGATGCACGCAGCCCAATTTTCTTTGCCAAATCTGGGTTCCCTGTAAATATATAGCCTCTATACCCCTTGCACTCCTGCTTCATGAAATCCCCCATACGCTTGTAGGTAATTTCCAGTTTGCTGTGCGTGCCTAGACGTTCACCGTATTCAGGATTGAATAAAATAACGCCACCTTCCTCTTTAGGAACGTGCGTTTCGGCAAAATCGCATACTTCAAATGAAATTAATTGTTCCACACCAGCAGTTCTGGCATTCATCTTGGAAACATTGATCGCTTCTTCCGAAATATCACTTGCAATAATTTGTGGGGCCGCTTTTTTATTGATCTGATCTTTCAGTAGTCTGCGCTCCTGGAAGAAAATAGTTTCATCATAACCGATGAAATGCATAAAAGAGTAATTCATGCGCAGCAAACCCGGTTTCCTGTTTGTTGCAATCAGAGCGGCTTCAATCGCTAACGTTCCGGAACCGCACATCGGATTTACAAATGGCGCATTGCCATCCCATTTGGAGGCCATAATTGTTGAGGCAGCAAGAGCTTCCAGCATCGGCGCTTTTCCAGGGATCTTGCGATAACCATGTTTTGCTAGGGTCTCACCGGAAGTATCGATGAAAATTTCTGCGCGGTCATCTTTCCAATACAGGTGTACAACAGCTTTATTGTTGTCTGGACCTGAATTAGGGCGCATACCCTTTTTTTCCTTAATGCGATCCACGATGGCATCTTTAACCTTTACGTTTGCAAATAAAGGCGTGCTGATTGTTTCATTATCCACATTGGAACTGACCGAGAAGTATCCGTCAAATTGAATGAGTTCTTCCCAGGCAATTTGACTTAATTGTTCATAAAGCTCCGTGGGATTATTGGCTTTAAACTCTTTTAACGAATACAAAATCTGAGATGCTGTACGTAGGTTCAGATTCAGCTTGATCGTATCATTTATACTGACCTTTAATTCTACTCCTGTGGGAAATGCTCTGACAATGTCAAAACCTAACTCTTTAACTTCCTGCTGCAAATAAGGAGATAAGCGCTTATTGCACGTTATAATAACTTTATTGGGGGTGTTGAAAACTTCCATCATATTTTGTACAAAGTTAATTAAACTCTTCCTCAAAAATTGCTTAATTTTACGTTTTAATATTTATTTTTTTGATTATGGAAATTAGAGGAAAAGTACACGAGATAGGAGCGACACAACAAGTGACAGAATCATTCAAAAAACGCGATATGATTGTAGCTTATGCCGAAAACCCACAATTTGTTGAATATATCCGTTTTGAAGCTACACAAGACAGAACGTCAATTTTTGATAACTTAGCGATTGGTGAAGAGGTAGAAGTATCTTTTAATCTTCGTGGTCGTCCCTGGACGAATAAAGATGGCGTAACAACTTATTTTAACTCATTGGTTGCATGGCGTGTAACAAAATTAGGTAATGCTGCTCCGGCACCATCTTCTCCAGGTTACGCAGATATGCCTGCTCCTGTAGATTTGGCGGGTTCATCAGATGATGATGATCTACCATTCTAATCGGAATAGAACTTATGCAACACCCGCGTTAGCGGTAAAATAGATTGTTTAAACTGTAAGCAATATAGTTATCTACAATAAAAAAGGCTTCTTCAAGAAGCCTTTTTTATAATACAGATAGCCTAATACCAACCGCTACTTTTCTTGGCGCTGAAATTGCTTGCTGTTGGATGTTTTTAAATCAAAAAATAACAGCTATGAAATTACCCGTATTCTATTTTTGCTTAGCAGCGATTTCGCTAAGTGCTTGCAATCAAACTTCAAAAAATAGCCAGCATACAGCTGCAGATTCTACTGCATATGAGACTGCGGCAGCAGATAATGCCCATACATCGCAAAATTCGCTGGATTGGCCCGGTACCTACGAAGCTACTATTCCCTGTGCCGATTGTGAAGGAATAAAAACCAACATTACCTTAAAAAGTAACAACACATTCACTATTGTGAGTGAATATATAAATAAAAATTCCAAAGTCGAGGACAGTGGCAAAATCATGTGGCACAACAACGGGTCTGTCGTTCATCTGACAGGGAAAGAAACCGATATAAAATTAAAGGTAGGGGAAAATAAGTTGATTGGACTGGATCAGGAAGGTCATGAAATCGATGGTCCCAACGCACATCTTTATGTTTACAATAAGGTTGAAGGAGAAAAATTATAAAGTAAAGCGGCGATAACCGAATTAGCCACTGACATATTTGCCATACGGAACTTTTCGGAGAAGATACGTCAGTAAGGCACTCGCCAACAGGGTGAGAACCGTTGCTGCCGGGATTTTCCACAGAATGGATAATGGAAGCAAAGGATGAATATAATTCAGCAATAAAATATGGCATAAGTAAATGCCAAAGCTGTGAATGTCGATAAATTCCCAGAAAGCGTTGAGCTGTTCTGGGAGTTTAAGACCTTGAACGAAGATAAATAAAAAGCCGGCGCTTAAGGCGATATTCGGCGAAAGATAATTGTAGAGTGTCGGATCAAATTCCCCTCGTGACACACTCAGATAATATGTTCCTACAGTAGTCGTCAGACAGCACATCAGAAAAAATGTAAAACTCGACAATTTTGCCATCCGAATCGGGTAATTGCGCAGATAATGGCCCAAGACTAAATACCCCGTATAGCCCGAGAAAAAAGTCAGATCAAAATTAGGTAGGACACTATTAAACCATTTATTCATGAAAAACAACGCTGCAAACCACAATCCCAAAAAGATCTCAAGCTCTCTTTTACTGCAGTTGCCCACAATTTTACGGATAAATGGAACTGCGAGGTAAAGCCCAAGTATCATATATAGATACCAAAGGTGTGCATTCGTTCCTGACTTTAAGCGAATTAACACAATGTTAATAACTTGTGGAAAACCGATGTAGTCAAAATCAATGTAACGAATGAAATAATAGACAAGATAGACGACAGTCCAAAAAAGAAAAGGCGGGACAATTTTTAACAGACGCTTTCGGTAAAACTGTCCCGTGCTTTCGTCTTTCTGTAGCAGCAGTGCGCCTGAGATGATGACAAATAGGGGTACTGAAAAGCGCGCAAAGCCATTGAGCCAATTGGCATAATTCCAATCGAATGACTCCAATTCATTGCTATTCAGATAACCTGAAGAAGAATGGATCAAGAGGACGAGCGCAATCGCCACAATACGTAGTACACTGATATAATTGGTCTTGGTCATTCGATTTTGTTAACTTTTATTGTCGTAAACTTTTAGATATAGGAAGGTTAAAAGTGCTCCAATGGTAGCCATGCCTACGCCGACAAGTGAAGGCGCATTATACGCCAAGCCCAAGGTTATCGGAATTCCACCTAGGAATGCCCCCAAGGTATTCCCCAGGTTGAATGCAGCCTGACCCCCTGCCGCTGCTAACGTTGCGGCCTCTTTGGAAGCACGGATCAACATCAGTTGTGTCGGCGAACCAATCGTGAAGGACACCAGTCCGGTAATAAAGGCTAAAGGGTACGCTGTCCAGCCCAATGGCGAAATAAAGTAAACCATTACAAGGCATAGCGCCATGGCGGAAAAACTCGCGATTGCAGCTTTGGTCGGGGAGATTGTATCCGCCAATTTTCCGCCGATAAGATTCCCGAAAAACATACCAACACCGATCAGGATCATAATTAGCGGTACCCGATCAGCAGCGATGCCCGATACATTGGTCACTAATGGTGCAATGTAACTGATCCAGGCGAAAAGACCTCCGGTGCCGATGGCGATGATCGCCATTAACAGCCAGGCGATTTTTTTATTAAAGAAGTTGAGTTGGCTAAAGATATTATTCCCTTTGGAGGCTTCAATTTTTGGCATCCAGGCATAAATTGCGGCAAAAGTAATTAATCCCAGTATGCTGATGATACCATACGTCAAACGCCAGGAATAATGATGACCGAGGTATGTGCCCAATGGAACTCCGGCTAGATTGGCAATCGTCATTCCCGTAAACATGATGGAAATAGCCTGTGCTTCCTTTCCTTTTGGAGCCAGCCGAGCTGCAACAACAGAACCAACACCGAAAAATGCACCATGCGGAAGCCCCGCCATAAATCGGGAAAGACTGATCAAAAACTGTCCCGGTGCGATACTAAAAAGGCCATTGAAAATAAAAAACAACAGCATTAAGAACAGCAATACCTTCTTTGGAGGATATTTCCCCGTAAATAGGACTAATGTGGGCGCACCGACAACGACTCCTAGGGCATAGAGTGCAATCAGATGCGCGGCTGTAGGGATCTCGATACGAAGATCTTGGGCAATATCCGGCAAAATCCCCATCATCGTGAATTCGGTCATTCCGATGGCGAGCCCGCCAAATGCCAAAGAAATAATTCCTTTGTTCATTGTGTTTTAAGGTTGAGGTTGTACGATAATGGTACGAAGATAATAAATAGATTGTACTAAAAACTACTGATACCTTTTTTGAGGGATACAGGTAATATTTTTAGTTTTTCTTAAGATGATCTGACGTTGATCTAACCTGCTTTCCAGTACGACCGAATCAGCAGCATGGTATACGACTTTAAACCGGGGGATATACTGGCCGGAAAGATAGCA
The DNA here is from genome assembly GCF_031455655.1 of Sphingobacterium sp. 2149. Taxonomy (NCBI): domain Bacteria; kingdom Pseudomonadati; phylum Bacteroidota; class Sphingobacteriia; order Sphingobacteriales; family Sphingobacteriaceae; genus Sphingobacterium; species Sphingobacterium sp. 2149. Next base: position 39,730 of record NZ_JAVDTD010000010.1, read on the forward strand.
GCCAGAAATCTTCTGCTTGCCGTTTTCTTTTGTGTAAATACCATCAACAAGGATAGAGTCGCCACGCAAAACATAAATTCCTTTCGCATGTTCTGTCCAGGAACCATTTTTGTAACAGCTATCCGGAATGGTTTGTACTTTATTGTTGACGTGCATGGTGGCATAGACAGAGTCGCAAGTGAACTTGAAATCGGTCAACGTATATTGCATCATCTGTTGCTGTCCTGGAATACTGTCTTGGACCCATTCTCCCTGCAAAAAGGGTGCGCCTTCGCTCTGCATATCCGAATTGAATTTGCAGGCTGTAAAAAAGGAAAACATACCTATGGCAAGTGCCAATAGGTATGTCTTCGTTCGTATATTTTTTATTGAAGTAAAAGTCACAGCTTATTTTAAACTTCCAACCATATCTTCTGGTTTTACCCAAGCATCGAAGTCTTCAGGAGTCACATAACCCAAGCGTACGGCTTCTTCTTTAAGCGTAGTCCCATTTTTATGTGCTGTTTGCGCGATTTCTGCTGATTTGTAGTAACCAATTTTTGTGTTTAGCGCTGTTACTAACATCAATGAGTTGTCTACCAATTCTTTGATGCGTTTGTAATTCGGTTCAATACCTGCAGCACAGTGTTCTTCAAATGAAACACAAGCATCCCCCAAAAGGCGAGCAGACTGCAAGAAGTTTGCCGCCATCAATGGTTTAAATACGTTCAGCTCATAATGGCCCTGTGTTCCACCAATGGTGATCGCAACGTCATTACCCATTACTTGTGCCGCAACCATCGTCAAGGCTTCACATTGTGTCGGATTAACTTTACCTGGCATAATTGACGATCCTGGTTCGTTCTCAGGGATCAAGATTTCACCGATACCTGAACGTGGGCCAGAAGCCAACATACGGATATCGTTTGCTATTTTATTTAAGGCTACAGCCAATTGCTTTAATGCGCCGTGTGTTTCAACGATTGCGTCATGAGCAGCCAATGCCTCGAATTTGTTTTCAGCGGTGACGAAAGGAAGTCCTGTAAATTCAGCAATATATTTTGCAACCAGTACATCATAACCGTTTGGCGTATTCAATCCTGTACCTACAGCAGTACCTCCCAGTGCAAGTTCAGATAAATGTGAAAGTGTATTTCTCAAAGCTTTCAAACCGTGGTTCAATTGAGCAACATAACCTGAAATCTCCTGACCTAAAGTTAACGGAGTAGCATCCATTAAGTGTGTACGGCCAATTTTAACGACATTTTTAAACTCCTCCGCTTTTTTAGCCAAGGTGTCACGCAATTTTTCTACGCCTGGAATGGTCACTTCTGCCACAGCTTTGTAAGCCGCGATATGCATTCCAGTAGGGAAAGTGTCATTCGATGATTGTGATTTGTTTACGTCATCGTTTGCTTTTAACACAGGCTCGCCCTCACCAATTTTATGTCCAGCCAGCACTTGCGCACGGTTTGCCACAACTTCATTCACGTTCATATTGGATTGCGTGCCCGAACCTGTCTGCCAGATAACCAATGGAAATTGATCATCCAATTTGCCCGCTAAGATCTCATCACATACTGCAGCGATTGCATCCCGTTTCTCCACAGATAATACACCCAGCTCGTGGTTAGCATAAGCGGCTGCTTTCTTTAAATAGGCAAAGCCTGCGACGATTTCGTGTGGCATGGACGCTGCTGGTCCAATTTTAAAGTTGTTGCGTGAACGCTCTGTCTGTGCACCCCAGTATTTGTCTGCAGGTACTTGAACTTCACCCATCGTGTCTTTTTCAATTCTGAATGACATAGTATGTAAGTATAAGTAAAACGTAAAATTAAAAGTACATGCGCAAAGCACATCATACATCAATCACAAAGTTACAGGATAATACAGTAAAGAACAAGGATTAAGAATAAAACACCCAATAAGCAGATCTTAAAAACCAAGACGTTTTGTCAAGGATTCATTCACATGGTAGAATACCTGTTTCGGTTTTAATGTCCGCCAAGCAAGCGTATTTAAACCACCACCAAAATTAATGTAATAATCTATATTCTGTTGTTGGAACTCTTCGATCACATGTTCACGGAAACCAATGCCTGCAATCCAGCCATCCTCAATATCCTGAAACCATTCCTCATAGTATGAGTCGTCTGAAGCATGAAAATTCAGCACATTCTCGCCGATTACAATAAAATATTTAATGCCTTGACTGATCAAAACATCAATAATTTCTCGCTTGAATAACATAATATCATTGTAGATGGCATCATTCCATTCACCAATCAGTTCGATAATACAATAGTGTTTCTCATAGTCCACAAACAGTATTTTTAAATATAAAGTAAGCGAACCAAATTCATCCCATTGTGGGTGCAAAAGAAAATTATAGACCTGTTTGTCAAAATCGAATTCACTATAGATCGTGCCATAAAAGGGCGATTGTTCATCATCAGCAGCAATGTAATAATCCCGCCAATTGTAATAAGGTTCGATTTCGTGCATACCAGTTGAATCTTTTTCGATTCAAACTAAGATAAATTTACGCGGATTTGCAAGTTAAATTGAGGCATAATACTGTTTTGAGCAAAATATCGGGAAAAAGTCCTACGGCTTGCTCTTCAAGCCATCGAAAGTTTGTGGGGATGGAATTGAACGGACGCATGGCACGGACAGGATGTTCTACACCACACAGTGGATTTTTTATTTTTAATGTAAAAATATGGTTCACGTACTCGTTTAACCGAATAAACTTATTATTTTTGATCAGGTAATGAATGTTGAATAATTTTTCTCTTCTTCGATAATTCAGGAAGATTTCCCATGCAGAAAAGTATTAAAAGAAATATTTTTGTAGCCGCTACATATGCTGCGGTATTGCTTCTCGGCTTGCTGTTGGGACAAAATTATGCTGAAGAGCAAGGAAGTAACCAAAAAACAACCTTTTCAAGTTTACGCTCCAACGGTAATTCGGATAAACTGCAGTATCTCATTCAATTAATTGCTGAAAATTATGTCGATAACGTCAGTATAGATACCGTTCAGGACGAAGCCATTGAGCATGTAGTTTCTCGCTTAGACCCTTTTTCCTCATTTTTGAAACCAAATCAAGTGCAGGCCAAGCAGGAGACACTTGAAGGAACATTTGACGGTATTGGAGTAGAATATTTTCGTTTGAAAGATACCCTCCTCGTTGTTGGAATGGTTGCTGCAGGCCCTGCTGAGAAAGCAGGAATGCGTATTGGTGACCGCATTTTAAAGATCGGAAATAAGGACCTTGTCGGAAGAAAAGTGACCGAAAATGAAATAGAAAAACTGATCCGTGGAAAGAAAGGAACAGCGGTATTGATTTCCATTCAGCGTAATGGAGTGGTATTGAGCAATCCAATAAAAGTGATCCGTGATCAGGTCAATGTTTCAAGCTTAGATGCATCCTATATGATCGCTCCCAAAACAGCTTATGTTAAAATTCGAAGGTTTGGACATAAGACAGCAGACGAATTCAGGCAGTCACTCATTGACTTACGAAAAAGTGGAGCGCAGGATCTTATTTTAGATTTACGTAATAATGGTGGTGGATTTGTGCACACGGCAATTGATCTAGCGGGGCAATTTTTTCAGGAAAAAAGACTCCTGATGTATACCGAAGGGGCCAATGAGCCACGTCAAGATTTCTATTCCGAAAAACCTGGCGAGTTTGGCGATGGCCGTGTCATTGTGCTGATTAACGAAAGCACTGCCTCAGCAAGTGAAATTGTGAGCGGCGCTCTTCAAGACCTCGATCGGGCAACAATCGTCGGCCGGCGGTCGTATGGCAAAGGTTTGGTACAAGAGCAATTTGATTTTTCAGACGGTTCGGCAATCAATTTGACCGTGGCACGTTACTATACGCCACTTGGAAGATGTATTCAGCGAAAATATACACGTGCCAATTTTGATGCATCAAAATACATGACAGGCTTCGATCTTTGGACCATGGATACTGAATTTAGTCAAAAAGAAATGTTTACAACCAGCAAAGGGAAGCTTGTGTTTGGTGGTGGCGGTATTCTTCCCGATGTGACTATCCCGATTGATACCAATGAGACCAGTGCCAAATACCGCGAAATTTTTCATTCCAATGCAATCGAAGAGTTTGTTTATGATCGATTCACAAAACAGCTGCCCGCATATTCTATCGAGAATTTTATAAGCGGCTACCATTTGCCAGCGGCAGAATTTGATCTATTTATTTCATATCTCAATAGCCAAAAGCGTATTTCGGTGACGTCTAGAGAAGCTAAAAATTTACATGATATCATTCAATCCGATATCGAAGCATTAGTAGGACGCTATTATTTCGGCCGTGAAGCCTACTATAAAATCAAAAATAGAAGAGATAAATTTATTGAAATAGGACTTAAAACATTAGGTTATCAGATGCCTAAGGTTTAAGCCTAAGATCAGACCATACCGGGTAGTGATCTGATAATTTCTTTTTGACGATCTGATAGTTCATCACCTCAAATTTCTGACTTGCAAAAATATAATCAATCTGAAAGATCGGTAAAAGGGCATGATGCGTCACACCCCAACCATTGCCTTTCTCCTTAAACGCATTGTACAAACCATCTCCAATCAGATTGACCGAGTAGCTCATTGGTGTATCATTGAAATCACCTACGGCAATATAAGGATATTGACATTCATTCATATGCTTCTTTAACGAATGTGCCTGTTCACTCCTCAATTCGAAGGCATTCTTCAGTTTGCGACTCAGTCTACGTGTTCTTGAATTATCCAACTCATTAGTATTGGATAAATTCTGAATAAACTCTTTGTCTTCATTTTGAAGCGCAAAAGAACGGAGATGTATATTGTAGATGCGAATCAAAGTATCCTGTTTTTTAACATCGACATAACTGATTCGATTGATCCCGTAATCGTTGTCTCTTATAGTGCCTGAATCATAAATCGGGAATCGTGAAAGGACAGCCATTCCATAGGCCTCGTAATCATTTTTAGAGCTTGGTTCAAAGAAAAAGTAATCGTAGCCGAGCTTATCTTTAAACTCTTCCGAGAAAACGTGCTTTCCTTTAATTTTACTTATATATTCCTGAAAACAGATCACATCTGGAGATATACTGTCGATAATGCGAACAACATCGGCTTTAAAGTTTTTTTTCTCATCGTTTACCTTTTTGAATAAATGTGCATTGAAGGTCATGATGCGCAGTGTACGTGTTTCCGACGAGACGGGTGCATTCTCTTTGCGAATATTCCAGTGTTTAGTTAGAAAAGGCCATCCAATGAGGATCGTTACGAGTGAATAAAAAGCGATTTTTCGCTTCCGCAGTAGCCAATAGAAGATAAAACAAATGTTTATAATAAGTATAGGAAAGTAGCCTAACCCCATAAAGGCTATAGGCCAAAAGGATTTAGGATTGATGAAAGTCGCCGAATAGCTCATCAGCAAGGCAATGATCGCAAGCATATTTGCGAGGAACATTGTTTTACTTATAAACCCCAGTTTTCTCCTTAAAAATGTCCTTCTATCCATCAACCTTATCGCCACTATTGCTCGCCCTAAAGAGCGTTTCTTTTTCGGGATTCGTTAGACTGTCGTAGCCAGAAACAGAAATTTTATCTAAAATAGCATCGATTTCGGCCTGATTGGGCAAGTCATAACGATGTTTCCGATTTGTATGTATGTTATTACCTACAACGACTTTCATTTTTGTAGGTTTATTTTGCTTTTTCTGGAATATTGTGGACCAGTCCATCCCCGATTTTAATGCATAGGTGAATCCCATCCCAAATAGGATGACGGCGAAGTATGAAATGGCCGCGGGCCGGTTTGTCAGGGTGAGGGCCAGGAATTCTAATCCAAAATAAATGATGGCTATTAATTTTAATTTAATATTACCAATAAGCAGTAAGCGTAATTCGTACTTGGGAACTAACGTAACAATAGCGGCCAATACCGCTGCCAGAGGGAGCGATCCGCCCATGAGCTGTAGATCGCTGGACATTGGAAGAAGCGATCCGAATCCCACGTAGAGGATTCCGCCGAATAGCCAAGAGGTGATATAAATAAATAAAAATTGCCTTTTGTTTAAGAAAGTAAAAAAAATCTGACCGACCCAATAGAGCCATAAGCTTTCGAAGAGTATAGTCCAAAGTTTTACATAAACAAAATTCGATGTAAACAAAGACCATGGCTGTTCAAAAAAACTTGAAAAGCTACTTGGTAGGCTCAATTCTCTTACTAAAGGGTCCAAAAGGCTGTGTGAAATGATCTTTAACTCAAAGAGCAGATCCAAAAAATAAATGAGGACAAACAAACAAGCCTGAATACTGATCACTAATGGTACTGGTGATCCAGTTTTATAGGTTTGTCTCCAAAAATCTTTTAGCCCAATGTTATTCATTTTACACGATATTAATAAATTCCCTTTCTAACCTTCCACAGTTTAAGGAGTAGATAGCCAAATAGCGCTCCTCCGACGTGAGCCAGGTGAGCCACAGAATCTCCGGGCCGCGACAAGCTCATATAGATTTCGATAAGGATAAATCCACCGATCATGTACTTCGCTTTGACTGGTACAGGAATAAACAAAAATTGCAGCGGGATGTTTGGGAAAAGGTAGGCAAATGCCAATAGCACACCATAGATAGCCCCTGAAGCACCCAGCATGGGAATAAGGTATGTCAAAGCTTCGTTATTCCCGGTATTTGCCAAGGAGATAAGCTCGTTCCCATTCATACCATGGAGAGGAGCAAAAGAACCCGTCGCATTGTAGAGCTGTAAACCATTCACGGCGGTATAAAGAAACCAGGCGCCGATTCCTGATACCATATAGAAATTTAAAAAACGTTTCGATCCAAGTACCTGCTCAATCATTGGTCCAAACATAACCAGCGAAAACATATTGAAGAAGATATGGCTAATATTGTTTTTATCATGCATAAACATATGCGTGATGACCTGCCAGATTTTAAAATAAGGCGAGTCCGGATAATAGACCGCAAGATAATCATATGCTACAGGTACAATTTGCGATCCAATATAAAATACAATATTGATGATCAATAAATTCTTGATAACAGGTGTTAATTGTGGAAACATATATTTTATCTTCTAGTTTTTACCAAATTTTTCAGCTAACTCCTGCAATGTAAATGTTACAATGACAGGATTTCCATAAATGGAGATATTGGGCGAGTGACAAGCGAAAAGCTTATCTACCAGCTCTGCCATAGCCGTGTTGTCCAATACAGTACCCGGTTTAATGGCTGCATTGCGGGCAAGGCTCTTGGCAAGATTTTCGCGCTTAGCGAGCTTATACTCAGATTGATTGTTTTTATAATCTTCCAATATTTTCTCAATCATCTTTATCTCATCGAACCCTGTGCCTAAATCGGCTGGGATTCCGTCAATAATATAGGAATTTTTTCCAAATTCACGAATTTGAAAGCCCAAGCCATTGATGTCCTCCAGGAGATCTCTCATTAATTCATTATCTGCAGCATTCAGATCTAACGTCTGCGGAAATAAACTTTGCTGACTCAGTCCTCTATGTTGATCCAGCTGTGTAAGAAACTGTTCAAAAAGAATACGTTCGTGCGCAGCCTGCTGATCGATCAGAATAAATCCAGAATGAATCTGCGAAACAATATATTTATTGTGCAGCTGGAAAAAGAGCTTCGAAGAGGATTTATCTTCGACTTGAATAACTTGTGGACCATCGGCATCCAACTCAGATTTCCTATGCAGAGGTAGCTGAACGGACTCCTCTTTTTCGACGATTTGATAGAGGGAATCCCAATTGCTCGGAATCCCGCCCGTTTTCTTGGTAAGTCCTTCCGCATAGCTTTCTGATCGGGTATAGCTTGAATTGGATTTTGACTTGTCCGTATCGAACGGGTTAAAGTCCGGATTGAAAGTTACCGTTGGAACGATAATTTCATCCAATGCCTTTTTTGTAATGAGATTGGTGAAACTTGTTTCCTGTTCAAAATCCAAAGATGGCATGATGTTGTACCGCCCCAGTGATCTTTTTACTGCAGACCGTATAATGGCATAAATGGCCTTATCGTCTTCATACTTGATTTCGGTCTTCGTGGGGTGTACATTGATATCGATTCGTGCAGGATCTATGTCGATAAATAAGACATAGAAAGGAAATGTTTCGGCCTGTAAAATATCCTCATAAGCATTCATCACAGCATGATGCAGATAAGGATCACGTACGAAGCGTTTGTTGACAAAGAAAAACTGTTCACCACGAGTCTTCTTTGCAAACTCAGGTTTCCCTACAAAACCTTCTACCTTGATGATGGATGTATCCTCTTCGACAGGAACAAGGCGCTGATTGTAATTGTTTCCGAAAATATGGACAACACGCTGTTTGAGCGTCTCCGCGGGCAAATGATAAATTTCATTTCCGTCGCTGTGCAAGGTCAGGAAAATCTGTGGATTGGATAAGGCTATACGTTGAAATTCATCAATAATATGACGCATTTCTACGGAGTTACTCTTTAAGAAGTTCCGCCGTGCAGGAATATTGTAAAAAAGATTTTTTACTAAAATATTTGTTCCGGCAGCAACAGCTTCCGGGTATTGGTTGACAACTTTTGATCCTTCTATCTCAACAACTGTCCCTAGTTCATCTTCGACGCGGCGTGTTTTGAGTTCGACCTGCGCTATCGCAGCAATGGATGCCATTGCTTCACCGCGGAAACCCATGGTGCGGATTGCAAATAAGTCTTCAGCCTTACGAATTTTTGATGTTGCGTGCCGTTCAAAGCAAAGGCGGGCATCAGTCACACTCATGCCACAGCCATTGTCAATGACCTGAATCAATGACTTGCCTGCGTCTTTAACAATAAGTTTTATTTTGTCAGCTCCAGCATCAATAGCATTCTCAATCAATTCTTTAATGGCAGACGCTGGTCGCTGCACCACTTCTCCCGCCGCAATCTGATTAGCAACATTATCTGGAAGTAATTGAATAATATCCGACATATAATACAAAGTTACGAAATATCCATATTTACAGCGTATAAACACAGATGAAAATCAAATGGACATTCCACTTGTTCCTTTAAAATAAAAGCCTTTAAAGCGCTCACTTATACCAATTAACTGGCTGCAAATGATACCTTATTCCATACTAAAACAAACTGCAAAACCGACATAATTATTGCATATGTGCTATTGAATTGCTTATGCACAATTTAATGGCGGTCTGATACGGCGTGCATTACCCATGTTCGGAGTAAAAACAAGGGTTCTCCGTTTCAATGATAGGACATCTCCAGCGACATTACATCTCCAGCTTTAAGAAACGTGCCGTTTCGCTTTTATTATTTTTAATTAAGTTTTCAGGCGTTCCCTCAAATAAGACCTGGCCCCCTTCTTTACCACCCTCAGGACCAATATCAATGACCCAGTCTGCCGATTTAACCACATCAAGATTGTGCTCGATGATCAATACCGTATTTCCACGGTCCACTAAACGATTGATAACACCCATCAGTACATTCACATCTTCAAAGTGAAGGCCGGTAGTCGGTTCGTCAAGGATATAAAATGTATTTCCAGTATCTTTTTTAGAAAGTTCAGTAGCCAATTTTACCCGCTGAGCCTCACCTCCCGATAAGGTTGTCGACGACTGACCTAAGGTGATGTAACCCAAACCGACATCCTGCAGTGTTTTAATCTTTCGGTAGATACTCGGTACATTTTCGAAGAAATCTACCGCATCGTTGATGCTCATATCGAGAACATCGGAAATGGATTTTCCTTTATAGCGTACCTCCAAAGTTTCTCGGTTATAGCGTTTTCCGTGACAGGTTTCACAAGGAACCTGCACATCAGGAAGGAAATTCATCTCGATGACCTTTAGTCCGGCTCCCTGACAGGTTTCACAACGACCACCTTTCACATTGAAGGAGAATCTCCCGGGCTTATAGCCCCTGATTTTTGCTTCAGGCAACTGGACAAACAAGGTTCTGATATCCGAGAATACACCTGTGTACGTTGACGGGTTAGATCGCGGAGTACGACCGATAGGGCTCTGATCGATCTCGATAACTTTGTCAATATGTTCTAACCCTTCAATTTTTTTGAAGGGAAGTGGAGTTGCTTTTGCCCTGAAAAAATGTTTATTCAAAATCGGGTACAACGTGCCTGTAATCAAGCTGGATTTGCCCGAACCCGAAACACCGGACACCACAATAAGCTTTCCTAAAGGAAAAGAGACCGAAAGATTCTTCAAGTTATGCCCTGTTGCTCCTCGTAACGACAAAGTTTTTCCATTGCCCGTACGGCGTTTTTCAGGGATTTTCACCGCTTTTGTTCCGTTGAGATAAGCCGCCGTGAGGGAGTCTGATTTTAAAATTTCCTTAGGTGTGCCTTCGGCAACCACCGTACCACCATGAACTCCCGCAGCAGGTCCCATGTCGATAACATGGTCGGCATGTAGGATCATGTCTTTATCATGTTCTACCACAAGCACCGAATTACCAATATCGCGTAGGTTTTTGAGTGCATTGATCAGTCGCTCATTGTCCCGCTGATGCAGTCCGATACTCGGCTCATCAAGAATGTAAAGTACATTGACTAATTGCGAACCAATCTGTGTGGCCAGACGAATGCGTTGTGCCTCACCACCTGAAAGCGTCTTCGCTGTACGATCCAGGGTCAGGTAATTTAAGCCTACATCCAGCAAGAAACCCAAACGCGCACGGATTTCCTTTAAGATCTCTGTTGCAATAATAAGCTGGCGTTCGTCAAGTTTACTTTCTACCTGGTCAAACCATTCTTTGATGGAAGTAATATCCATCGTAGCAAGTTCATGAATATTCTTATCGGCAATTTTGAAATGTAAAGATTCTTTTTTCAATCGTGCGCCCGCACAGGTCGGACAGGTAACTTTTGTTCTGAAATCATCTAACGAAGGGGCTTCATCGGACGATTTGCCCGAAAATTCCTCCAGCATCTTAAAGATGCCTTCAAATTCAACGCGATATTCACGCGTGCCATAACTGCCATAAGAAACCGTGACAACGATAGGTTCTTCTTTATTTCCAAACAAAAGCTGATCAATCTGTGCTTCATTGAGCTTTTCAAGCGGCGTGGAAATGGTAAAATCCAATTTTTTAGCGACAGCTTTCAAGACTTCCGAAGTCCAGTTTTCACGCGTGGGCCCCAGAGGCGCTAAACCGCCTTTTTGAATGCTTAGCTTTTTGTCCGGAATAACCGCTTGCTTATCAATTTCAAAAATATAGCCTAAACCATCACACGTGGGACAAGCACCATAAGGCGAATTGAATGAAAACGTATTTGGCTGCGGCTCATCATACGAAATACCCGATTCCGCATCCATGAGGTACCGGCTATAAAATTGCTCCTGATTGTCCTTGTTAGATACTTTGATGATTCCTTTTGCTGTTTTCATCGCCTGCATGACCGAAGTCTGTAAGCGCTTTTTATCTTCACGCTCTACTTTCAGACGATCTACTACGATTTCAATATCGTGTATTTTATACCGGTCAACCTGCATTTTTGGAACAAGATCCAATATTTCCCCATCCACACGCACCTTCACATAACCTTGCTTGCGGATTTGTTCGAACAATTCCCGATAATGCCCCTTACGTCCTTTGACCACAGGTGCCAGGATATTTAAAGCCTGTCCTTCAAATTCTGTCAGAATACGTTCAATGACCTGATCGTCCGACATGCGCTCCATCTTTTTTCCGGTCACATAAGAGTAGGCTTCTCCAGCACGGGCAAAAAGTAAGCGCATAAAATCATACACCTCAGTGATCGTTCCAACAGTAGACCTGGGGTTCTTGCTGGTGGTTTTCTGTTCAATGGAGATTACCGGACTTAAGCCCGATATCTTATCCACATCCGGACGTTCCATACCACCCAAAAACTGTCGGCTATACGCACTGAATGTCTCCATATAGCGGCGTTGCCCCTCGGCATAAATGGTGTCAAAAGCCAACGATGACTTTCCACTTCCACTTAGCCCTGTAATTACAACCAATTCATTTCTTGGAAAAGAAACATCTATATTTTTTAAATTGTGCGCACGCGCTCCAAATACCTGAACTTCACTCTGTTCGCCCAAATCTGGACTTCTTTTTATTGCCATGAAAACTCCTTAAGGTCCCTTTGTGAGGGATTAAATGCAAAACATGCAAAATTACAGATTTTAAAGGAATTATGCGAGCCGATCTGACTTTTGGAACAAAATGTGATATACAAGTGATTTAAAAAAATAATGTACCTTGCACCACAAATCTAAATTTATGCGAAAATACGACGTCAGCAAACAAGAAAAGCAATCGATCGATGATATTGTCCAATTCTGGAAGAAAGAGAATTTATTGGATGAGCAAAAAGCGAACGAGCTGATGGAGAGTTTGGACGTGAAAAGTTTTGATTGGGGACAACTGGCTCGGTATGCCTTTTGGATTGCACTGGCATCCTTGGTGTTCGCCGTTTTTTCGCTGTTTACCGATGCGTCATTCCTAGCCTTTGTGGATACCCTTTACGAAGCGCCAAATATCTTATTTTGTTTCTTTTTTGCTGCCGTGGCCGTATTGTTCTATACCTTGGGGTTGCGCTATAAGAAACGTTATCCATATAAAAACTTATCCACCGAAACCATGATGCTGATTGGAGTTTTTGCTACAGCAGCCTGTATCGGATTCATGGGTAAGGTATTGGATAAAGATACCATGCACTACTCGCTTTTATTTTTGCTTTCCGTGGCGATTTATGGCTTCCTAGCTGTTAAGCTTGATAGTAAGCTCATCTGGACATTTATGCTTTTGGCCCTAGGGGTCTGGTTTGCAACCGAAACGGCGTACCATAGCAATTGGGGATTCAAGTTTTGGGGAATGAATTATCCCCTTCGGTTCACCATTTTTGGGACACTGATCACTGCCCTGGCCGTTTGGGCTCAACCCCGGTTTGCACAACTGCAGGTCTTTCAGCCTATCAGTTATATTGTCGGATTGATCTATCTGATGGTCTCCTTGTGGACACTCTCCATTTTTGGGAATTATGCTGATTTTTATGAATGGACTACTGTACGTCAATACCATATGTTCTATTGGGGGATATTGTCAACTGCGGTATCTGTATTTTTGGTCGTCTATGGTTTAAAGGCGAAAGACAATGTGAGCAGAGAAGTTGGGTTTGTATTTTTAGTGCTCAATATCTACACACGTTATGTGGAATACCTCTGGGACAACATCAATCGAGCCGTGTTCTTTTTAATTTTGGCCGTGTCCTTCTGGTTCGTCGGCCGTTGGGCAGAGAAATTATGGAACAAAAGGAAAGACGAAATAGCCGGATAATCGTCACAAATGGATGGTAAATCCAACACCTCTATTGGAATTGATGCTCAGATTGGGATCGAGGCTTAAGTATTTGCGGATCCGGGTAATAAATACGTCCATGCTCCTTCCAGTAAAGAAATCTGCATTTCCCCATACCTTTTCAAGAATATCTTCGCGCGTGACAAGCTGGCCCCTGTGTTGCCATAGAAATAGGAGCAGTTGTGCTTCGCGCTCGGTGAGCTTAAACTGACCTTGTGCATGGCTTAATACTAACTGTTCAGGGTGAAATACATACGTCCCGAGGACAATCGATTTTGGCGTACTATTTTTCTGATTTCGTTTTAATATATTCTGTATGCGAAGCAAGAGTTCTTCAGGGTCGCAAGGTTTGGTAACATAATCATCAGCACCGATTTTTAGTCCCGTAAGCTTGTCGATCTTTTGTTCTTTGGCGGTTAAAAAGATAAACGGTAATGCGGGATGCAGGGCATTAATTTCTTTGGCCAGACTAAAACCGCTGATTTGAGGAAGCATCACATCCAGTATAACCAGGTCGTAGCCGGCTAGCTGCTGAAAATTTCCCATAAGATCCTGAGGCTGCGCCATCCAATCTACGACAAATGCAGATAGCTCAAGGTATTGCTTGAGCATAAAACCAAAATCAGGATCATCTTCAACGAGGAGTAATTTGTTCATTTTTTATATTCAGTCGTTCATCTAAACTACTTTTCTATGCTTGCTATATTGGCTTTGTCGCGGGGCTTATTTCCTATTTCTTTGCCGCCGCTGATTACACTTACCTTATGATGGAATAGCAAGGAGCGGCAATTGAATTTTAAACGTAGTACCTACACCAAGCGTACTAATTACTGTAAGCTGTCCCTGATAACGATCCACGATTTTTTTAACAAGGAAAAGGCCAATTCCCAATCCCTTGGTGTCGTGTATATTGTTTTTTTGGATGCGGTAAAACTTGTCGAAAATATAAGGGAGTTCGCACTCCTCCATGCCATCACCATTGTCTTGTACGTAAATTGAAAGCTTATTTTTCTTTTGCTCAAAATGAACTTTAAGCCATTTTGCGCCATACTTTACAGCATTGTTCATGAGATTCTGAAATAATGTTGTTGCATCGCTGAGGCCCAAGCACAATTTCCCTTCAGGCAATGGGCTTGTTTCAAATGCAATGGCCGGGTTCGTCAATTTGAAATCATCGAAAATCGCTTGGAGTTCCATCGTGGTAACAGGAGGATGATCCGATGGTTTAAGGTCTTCGGTCAGCGGGGCAAGGGTGTGTTCCAGGCGATTGACTTGCCGCTCAATGACCGTTATAATATTTTCATCTGTCGATTTTCGAAGTGTCTTAGCTGCAATTTTTAAGGTCGCAATAGGGGTTTTAAGTTCATGCGATACATTGTCAACCACGTCGTGAAGCACGGTAATCTGCTTCTGCTGTTTTTTGAGATTTTGAATGGTTCTATAAAAAAGCCAAAGAAAGGCGGCCAATATAAATAAGGTGCTCAACAGGAGGGATGTGAGTTCTTTGAATAATATCCAGTGGAGATTGGTTACCTCAAAAGAACTTTTCCTGTGGACTAAAAAGGTGTATAAGATTTCCTTGCTTTGGATGCTCTCTTCAATTTTCTGTGTTTCGGTTTTTTCCGTTATCCATTCACTGGAAGAAAGTTCAACAGGTCGTCGGAAATTTCCCTGTGTGGTGTAAACCGTAATGGGGCCATCAGCAATCTGCTTGTTAAAGTTTCTAAAATAAATACCCAAGATCTCCTTTTTTAGGATAACATCCATACCCAGTGGTTGAAATAGACTGTCGACATAGCGTGTGAGCTTCCCGGATGTTTTATGCGCATTGGCATGATATAGTCCTTTAAGCTGTTGAGCTGTTATCTGATTTTTAACCAATTTGATGTAGTAGTCTCTGGCGATGTCCTTGCTCATTAAATCATCATCAAAAAGACTGTCAATTTTGGGAGATTTGTTCAGTTTGCTTTTTACTGTTGCAAAAATATCGCGCTGTTTGAGCTGATAGGTGTTGTACAATTGATAGCCCTGAATGCCGATCAGTACAGCAAAAAATAATGTAAAGAGAACACTATAATTTTTGGGTTTCAATTCCATGCACAAATATAACTGCTGAAGGCCAATATAATATACTTTAACGCAGTATTAACCCTTCATTAACCATTATTTACTACGGAGATGGACAATTTTGGGACATCGGAAGCGTGTAAAAGGTCAGTGACTGTCACATACGATAACCACAAAAAAGGCATGCGTTTGACAGCACAGCTAATAGATACAATAATCCCGGTATGCGCTAATGAAATTAAAAGACTAATTATTTGTACATGAAATCGAGCCTATTTTTTCTAGCTTTCCCTTTAGCGCTTTCAGCACAGACAAAGATCGGGGGACAAGTGCAGGATATAAACAAAATTGTATTAGCAGGTGCAACCGTTATGCTATTGGATAGTAACTATCAAGCAATTCGTGAAGTGAAAACTGACCATCTTGGAACCTTTATGCTGTCGCTGGATCATTCTGGCAGCTATTATCTACGGTCCACTTATCTTAACTTTAGACCTCAGGAGCACTTTTTCCGTAGCGACACCATTGCTCGCCCTCTGATACTTGAACTTATTCCCGAATCAAAAGTACTCGAAGAAGCACAGGTCGTCGGGCGGGCGCCGAGATTGATCCGCAAGTTGGACCGCTTGGAATTTAACGTGCAGCATTCTAATCTTTCGGCGCTCAACAGTTGGGACATTTTGAAACGGACGCCATTAGTGATGGCAAATGGCTCAGATTTAATGGTCCGTGGGAGCAAAAATATTGTTGTATTGATTAATGAACGAAAAGTTATGCTCACGGGGGAGGAATTGAAAACCTATCTCGAGAATACGGCGGGCAGCGATGTCCAATCGATTGAGGTCATTACCAACCCACCTGCAAAATATGAAGCCGAGGGCAGTACCATTATCAATATTAAACTTTCCAAATCGAACCTCTATGGATATCGGGGTTCGGCGGTTGCGTTGGCCGAGAAAAGCAGTACCTGGAAGCAACTGTTTGGGCTGACCCAGTATTATAGAAATGAAAAAATCAACGTTCGGGGCACCTATAATTTCGGAAGGGGAACTTATGCACGTTACGAAACGAATTATGTGTATTATCCCAATGAGCAAACCTCGTGGGAAGGTGTGATGGATCGATTTGATACCAATAACAGTCAGAACAGCTATGTGCTTTCGATGGAATACACACCCGATTCAACCTGGACTGTTAGCGGAGGACTAAATGGATATTATGGCCCCAAAACCTATGGTATCTACGTGGTGCCAACTGTCATTTACGATAGCAACCGTATTCAACAGTCGAGTTACCTCACGACAAACGATCATGAGTCATCTACAGAGACAAAGAACATATATCTACAGGTCATCAAGAAGCTTAACCCCAGCTGGAGTATAAATTGGTCCTCTTACTTTACGGACCATCATTCGACAAATAATCAGGATGTGCTTACCGCGCTGAGATTTAAGGATCAACAACCCAGGGATACACGATTTATTAGCAACAACGGAAATAAAAATAGGCTCTTTTCTTCACAGGTCGATTTCACAGGTAAAGTAAAGCAGCTTGGGATGGAATTTGGAGGGAAATTTAGCGATGTTACAACGACAAACAGTCTTGTGTTCACTGATGATGAATCGGGCAAGTTGGAGCGTAGGCCGGATAAGAGCAGTGAGTTTGATTACAAAGAACGGAATGTAGCTCTTTATGGTTCATTGGACTATACCTGGAAAAAATGGAGCTGGAAAGCAGGATTAAGAGGAGAATATACCAACTTAAAGGGCATTGTATCAGAACCAGAAGATATCAATAAACAGGATTATTTTGTGCTCTTCCCGACATTTTATATGCAATATGACTTGACGGAAAATCAGCAGTTAGGTTTTTCCTATGGAAAGCGGATCAGTCGTCCTTCCTATTCTTGGCTCAATCCCGCAAAATCCTACTACAATCGTTTTTCATACTTTCAGGGAGATCCCCGTTTAAGGGCTACGATCGTGCATAACCTGAATCTGACGTGGACCAAAAACAACTGGAATATTGATCTATTCTACCGATTTGAAAAGTGGCCCAATATGGAAATAGCCTTGCAGGATAATGTCAACCACCAGCTGATTTATCATTATACCAACATTAAAAAGGGGCAGGGAGCAGGGATAGACCTAGGTAAGAGTTTTCAGTTTACTGAACGTTGGGGAATGAACCTGCAGCTAGAGGGGATGTACAATGAGAATTACTTTATGGGGACTGATGATGTGCTGCACAAGAACGATGTATATATTGGCAACGGAAATATAAGTAGCAGCTATGTCTTGAGCAAAGAAGCAGGCTGGAATCTTGAGCTCGGCAATACCTTTACATCGCCCACCATCCAGGGGCCATTTAAAATAACTGGCTATTCCAGTACCTATGTGATGACAAATCGAAAATTCTTTAAAAACAAGTTTGAGGTAAATCTATCGTTTATGGACATCTTTAAAACGGAAAAAATGACCATATCCTCCAAATATGCCGATCAAAATAACTTTTATAAAGATTATCGGGATACCAGAAAGGTGAATCTGACGCTGCGGTACCATTTTGGAAATCAAAAAGTTAAGAGTAGTAACCAGCCGACCAAGACTGAAGAGCAAAAAAGACTTTAAAAAATATACTTAAATAAATAATATATTTAGTTTGGTTAAATAAAATGTATTGTTTAACTTGAGGTGTTGATTGTTAATTCCAATGGAATTATTATAGCTTGCCGTATAGCTTTACAGATAAAAATTTAACCAAGAAATTTTCCGCCATATATTTTAGTGTTTTTTAACTTATACTTTGAATAATATGAAAAGAATTATTCTCATTTTGCTATTTCTTTGGCAATGTAACACGACCTATTGCCAAAGTCTTGTCTCTCCTAACGTTGAAAAATTAATTGAAAGGAGTATTGTTCCAGTCTCTGGTTTTACTGGACAGGCGGATGTACAGATTCCTCTTTATACGGTCAGCTACAGGGATCTCTCGGTACCCCTTGTTCTCAATTATGACACAAAGGGAAACAGGGTTAAGCAACACCCCGGTTTTTCGGGACTCGGATGGGGCTTAAGTACCGGCGGTGGGGCTATATACCGCAAAGTCGTAGCGGAAAAAGACGAGATATATCGTACTGTCAATGGGGTTACTTATACCTATGATATCGGATATTATTATACCGGTGGAAGAGTTGCGGAAACGTATACTGATATCAATTCTGTCAAGAAGTTTGCCAGGGACGGTGCAAATCTACAGTTAAATGATTATGCCTACGATGGTTCCCCTGATGAATTTTATTTCAACTTTAATGGTTATTCTGGAGTGTTTTACATCACCCGGCAGAATTCATCGAGCCCTCCGGTTTTGAGATTTTTATCGGATGGAAATTATACGCTTAAAGGTGAAATCATAGAAATCAAAGATAATCTCCAGTTTGGTGATTCTCCGAACCAAAATGGCGGCATGTATACCCAGACCAGCCAGCGCTGTATATATGGGATCAGGATTACCGATGACAAGGGTTATCAGTATATCTTTGGAAACGCAGTAAACAATATTGAGTTTACAAATTCTGGAACCCTTGGTTACAGTCAGGATAATATTGCTACTGCCTGGTATTTGAGCAAAATTATATCTCCCAATGGATATAGCACCGACTTCGAGTATGAACGCAAAGGTCGTCTAATCATACCGGACACCTTTAGGGATCTTACGGTATCAAGCGGTTCGTACAATTTTAAGAGTTATGCCCAATTTCTCCTTGTTTTTTCAGTGAGCTGGGGGGCAGGGGGGTATCAATATAGCGGAAGTCTCCAGAGGAGCACATATTCCTTCATCTATCCAAGTTATTTAAAGTCTATTAAAACACCATTGCAGGAAGTAACATTTCATTATAGTCCGAGCAGTGAACTGGCTTATAATATGTCAGGGTACGAACAACCTAACATCGGTCAGTTACTATATGCAACCCAATCTCCAGATCCAAACGGTGGAAGGAGTTATTGGCAGAAATTGGATGAAATACGAATCGGCAGGGCAAATAAGGCAATCCGATTCAGATATAGGGAGCAGAACGGTACGAGATTGCGCTTAGATGAAATTTTATTGGGAGTTGGAACAGGTACTTCATTTCTAAAAGATCAGGAATACAGGTTTACCTATAACGAGCAGCTGTTGCCAAATTATGAGTCGAGAGCTGTCGATCACTGGGGTTATTTTAACGGCAATGAATATGGCTATAACTCTAATTATTACGCAACCCGTCAGCCCAACGCCAGCTATCTACAGGCAGAAATGCTTAAAAAGATCCAATATCCTGAAGGGGGCGTTACTATGTTTGAATATGAACCGCATACCTACAGTAGAGTAGCATTTCAATATCCATTTACTGTCCACGATACGACGTCGAATCTGATTGCCGGGGGGCTACGTATCAAAAGTATTGTAACAAGCCCGGAAGACGGAACTGCTCTTAAAAAAACAGAATACTTTTACTCCCGAAATTATATAAATAATGGAGCAATCTCATCGGGGGTACTTGCTGGCAATCCTCGGTATTCCAACTCGGGAAGTAGATTCACTTCATATAAGTCGGGAGATTTCTGGTCGGGAAGTTCCGGTTCGGTTCAGGCCTATTATCAGCGTGGGATGGACAGAAATTTCTTTCCGCTGGGATTGACAAAAGGGGCTCACGTCACCTATTCAGAAGTAACAGAAAAAACGACCGGGAATGGTTTCACAACAAGAATTTATTCTAATCATGACAATGGCTATATGGATGGCGCTCCGCTCCTGATGCATTCAAATTTCAATAGTGAACAGTTTGAAGATCCATTTGTCTCTTTCCAAGCTTACAGGGGACTGGAACTGATGCAAAGAATCTATAACAATTCCAAAGTGTTACAGAAAGAAACAGTTAACACCTATGCCATTGCCACTTTGAATACTTATGGAGTACCTTTTATCCAACTTGTTGAAGAAGGAGCCGTTGGGGGGCGACGGGCATCATCGGGAGCGTATCCGACTCAAACTCCTTCCCTAAAATATTCCATTGTCAAAGAGCTCAGGGATGGCAATATGATAGAAACAACCAATACGGAGATGGCTAATTTTACCGCCTTTGATGGAGATCGGGATATCGCGATTAATCGCCCTAATCTTATCTTCTTTTATGAAGTTAATAATGCGCCTAGCAGCAATGTTGGCCGCCAATTTAGCTATGCTTTTCCTTTTAGTTTTTCAAAATTTGGAATTTCTGTGCGGGAACACACATTTAGGACTATGAAATCCAAAAATATGCTTGCCTATCCTGTTGTGACCAAAATTTTTAAACTTCGCTATCAAAATAATGCCTATAACACAACTCCTTTAAGCCAAGATATTATTGATTACGGAACATTTGGTAATATTATTGCCCCTTCACGAATATATAGGATGAATTTTGAAAGTAAAACGACTAATTATCTCGAGCCGGATATTTTGGTTTCATATTATGACAATGGTGGCACGGCTTTCTGGAAGGAATATCTCCGTTTGGATTCCAGGGCAGTTCTTCTAAAGGAATTTACGAAATACGATGTCTACGGAAATCCACAGGAAGTCAAGGAAAATGGTAAACCCCAACAGGTCTATTTATGGGGCTATTGTGGACAATACCTTCTAGCCGAAATAGATAACGCCAGCTACGATGAGATTTTTGGAATTTTGGGACAGCCGACGATAGATGCGCTCAATTCGCCAACAGCTTCCGAAACAACCATTGACAATGCTATAAAGCTGCTCAGAAATAATGCTTCCCTAAAAAAGGCACAGATCACTTCCTATACCTATGCTCCCTTCATAGGAATGAAAAGTAAAACAGATTCTCGGGGTATAAGAGAATCTTATGAATATGACGTTTTCAATAGGCTGATTGCTGTAAAGAACCATGACGGGGATGTTGTCCGAACATATTGCTATAATTTCAATGGAAAACTGTACGACTGCGATGGGAATAGGCGTCTTCCAGAAAATGCATACGTTGTTAATCTGGCCTATAAATCCTTCATTGATGGCTCCGGTGAACTCTTATGTCAATCGACCGATAAAAAAAGGTATTATTTTATTAATACCGGCAATGAAGTGAGCCCGGGAATAGAAGTGGGAACCGTACTCTTCACAATCGAGGGTAACTATGCTCCTCCGGGTTATTATTCCAGAGGATCTGCTATTGCATACATAGGCGGATCCGATGGGAAAGTAACTGCTATATATCAGTGTAGTGATCAATGGGGTGTAATAGAGGGATAAATCATCGATTATTCTTGAAATCAAACTCGTTATGAAAGGAACAATTAAAAAAATAATCCTGGCTCTTCTGATCTTAAGAGTGGGAACAATATATGGACAGGCTGTTGACAGTTCTGAGATTTATGCACGGGGAGCTTCGCCAAAATCAAGAAGTATGGCCAGCATAATGGCCCTTCCCTCTCTTCCGGCTATCAATTATACAATTCCCGGAACACTTATGGTCGGTCAACCAGTAAACTATCTACCTACAAACAGTGGTGGGTCTGTATATTCCGAAGGGGACGTAACCTTACTGGCCGGGGGCAGTACGTCCGGCTACGTTGATGCAATCGGTACTGCAGCACGTTTTCAGGGGCTAGCGGGAATGGTCGCCGGTTCTTCAGGCTTAATTTATATAAGTGACGCTGGTAACCATACCATACGCTCCTATGATCCGGATAGCCGGGAAGTAAAGAGTTTTGTAGGTTCAACTTCATCGGTCAGTGGATGGCAGGACGGTACAGGGGCGGTCGCCCGGTTCTATAAACCTGTCTCCATATGCAAAGATGCCTCCGGGAACCTATATGTTAGCGACCGGGGCAACAACATGGTCCGCAAAATTACACCTTCGGGAGCCGTGACGACCTTGGCCGGTTCTACAACCGCAGGATATACAGATGCCACAGGATCATCGGCAAGGTTCAGTGAGCCCTGGGGAATAACCGTCGACGGGAGCGGTAATGTTTATGTCACCGATGAAAATAATCTTCGCATACGGAAGATCACATCTTCTGGCGTGGTCACTACCCTAGCTGGATCGGGTTCGGCAAGCAGTGTTAATGGCACGGGAACTGGCGCCAGTTTTCACGGTATGAAGGGAATAGCCGCAGATGCAACGGGTAACTTATATGTGTCCGAGTACAACGGCTGTAAGATCCGCAAGATCACAGCGGCAGGGGTTGTAACTACATTCGCCGGGTCTGGATCAGCAGGTACTGTTAACGGTACGGGAACCGGGGCCAGTTTTTATTTTCCCATGGCCATCACCGTAGACGGATCGGGAAATGTATATGTGACCCAATTGGATAATCGCATCCGCAAGATCACGCCATCAGGTGTAGTTACAACGATTGCAGGAACAGGAAGTAGTGGTAGCGATAATGGAAGTCCACTGTCTGCCACATTTTCCAGCTTGAACGGAATCTTTGCACTGTCTGTAGACAATCTCTACCTAGGTGATTCCGGAAACTATCAGGTGCGCTGGATCGGGAATGGCAACGGTTACAGCATCAGCCCGGCATTACCTGCAGGGATGGTTTTTAATAAGTCCACGGGGGTGATTTCAGGTACGCCAACAGGTGCCAAAGCATTGACGAGCTACACGATTACAGCCTATAATGCTGCCGGCAGTGCAACCAAGACGGTTAGCTTCTCAGTAGCTGCCAGTACAACCAATAATGACATTGGAAGTTTTGGCAAGAATAACATCGTCACTAGGTCCGTTAGGAAAGCAGGATACAAAACTGCAGCATCTCTTCTGGGTAAACCGGTAGACAGTGCAAATGTTTCTATAGATTATTTTGATGGTTTAGGAAGAGCAACACAGAATGTAAGATGGCAGGCCAGCCCGTCAAAAAATGATATTGTACAGCATTTGGAATATGACTATAATGGCCGGGATAGTATCAAGTATCTCCCACATGTTAAGAATGGAGCGAATAACGGTAATTTTAATGGAGCTGCCAAGGTGGATCAGTTGGCATACTATTCGGCTGGGAATACTTGGGATGCAGCTATTGTGAAAACGGATAACCCACATTCGGCTATCAGATTCGACAACAGTCCGCTGAACCGTATAGTTGAACAGGGAGCATCCGGACAGCCATGGCAACTTACCTCGAACCGGTCAACGGTTGGTACAACAAGTGCGTCAGGCCATACGCTGGTTTTCGAATATGGTACCAACGTGGCTGGGGATGTCCGAAAGTGGACAATAAATGCAGACGATATCAGCGCAGATGGTAGTACATATTACGCGGCAAAAAAACTCTATAAAACTGTCTCAAAAAGTGAGAACTGGATAGCCGACAGTGCAAAGGCCGGAACGATAGAGGAATACATTGATATCTTCGAAAACAAACTTGTCCTTAAACGAGTCTGGCTGACCAAGACGAAGGCACTGAATACCTATTATGTCTATGATGACTATGGTAATTTAAGATATGTTGTTCCTCCTGGATATACTGCTCTTACATTAAAAGAAACTAATGATAATGATTTTAATGAGCTCATATACGCTTATAAATATGATGAAAGACTCAGGATAACTGAGAAGAAGATCCCTGGAAAGGGCTGGGAATATTTTGTTTACAATAAGAATGACAAGCCCATATTAACGCAGGATTCTGTACAGCGCGGCGCAGGAAAATGGACCTATACGAAATATGATGCTTTTGGTCGCATCGCCTCGACAGGAATCTATACGAATACCCTAACAGATCAGAAAACCCGGTCCCAGATACAGTCTATGGCTGATGGCATATCAGCTGTATGGGAAAGCCGCACCGGAACCACCTACAGTAATAATGCATTTCCAAGTACAGTCTCACAGTTATCGGAATTAACAGTCAATTATTACGATGATTACAGTTTCAAGACAACAACTATTCTCCCTGCAACTTCTGGCCTGGACAGTACCTGGATGGTGAAAGGATTGCTAACAGGAACAAAAATAGCTAAAGACGACGGCACATCGCCTTTATTATCGGTAAGTTATTACAATAAATTCGGAGATGTTGTGGAAACCGTTGCGGACAATCATCTTGGAGGAGTGGACCGTGTGACAAATACCTATAATTTCTCCGGAGAGCTTTTGACGAACAAAAGACAGCATAGGATCAGCGGTTCTACGGATTTGACAACACTCTTGACCACAAATGAATATGACCATGTTGGGCGATTGACACAGACAAAGAAGAGGGTCAACAGCCAGACCGAAATCATCCAGAGCCGGCTCGCCTATAATGAGATCGGGCAGCTGAAAACCAAGTCACTTCATAGTGAAAACAGCGGTACTAACTTTATGACAAGTATCGCCTATCAGTACAATGAACGTGGCTGGATGACCAAGACAAGTTCACCTCAGTTTACAGCTCAGTTGAACTACAATAAAAATGGAACCACAGTACTGGCAAACGCACAGTATAATGGCAATATTGCCCAGCAATTGTGGGGTTATTCCGCTACAACAAGTAATACATTTACATATGGTTATGATGCCCTGAACAGGTTGAAGAACGGTGTGAGTTCCGGAACAGTAATGAGCGAAGCCCTGAGCTATGATGACATGGGCAATATCAAAACATTGGTTCGTGATAATGGTACAGCAATTAACTATAGTTATAATAACTCCAACAAGAGCAACCGGCTTGCGAGCCTTTCAGGGGGATTGACAGGCACATTTGTCTATGACGGAAACGGAAATGCCACGAAAGACCGCACGGGAATGACATTGGGTTACAACTTCCTGAACCTACCAAAGACAGCTGTTGGAGGTGGTAAAAGTATTTCTTATATATACGATGCTACAGGAAGAAAACTGAACAGGACATCAACTGTTGGTGGAACAACGACGCAACAGGATTATCTGGGACGCATTGAATATAGTAGGACAGGATCCGCCAGTCCCGTTATAGAGCGCATTGCTACGGAGGACGGCTTTTTGTTGAACAGCTCTGGCAGCTATAGTTATTATTACAATCTGACCGATCATCTGGGTAATGTGCGTGTCGTACTCAAGAAGGACGGTACAACCTCAGCACCACTAGCAACGGTAATGCAAAAACAGGATTATTATCCGTTTGGCAAGACAAAATCCATTGCAACAAGTATTGATAATAAGTATCTTTATAATGGTAAGGAGATTCAGAAAGATCTGAATCTAGGAACACATAATTTGGGTAGTGGTTATGTGTTGGAAGGTCAATATGATTACGGCGCACGGTTCTACGACGCTGAGATCGGACGGTGGAATGTGGTGGATCCAATGGCGGAAATGCACTATGATTATACATCATATGCTTATGTGTTAAACAACCCTCTGACCTACATCGACCTGTTTGGATTAGATACTATAAATAATAATAATAAATTTTCTTCAGATCAATGGCAAAAATTTGATTCAAATAATGATGTTATTGGTCTCGATGAGGTAACAGTAACGCGTAGTAAAAACAACAATAGTAATTGGTTGGAAAGAGGCTTTAATGCGTTTAGGGACTTTGGATCTGATCATCCATATTTTAGTAGTAGACCATATAACGTAGTTGATTATTACAGAACCATTAATGCCGCTCGAGACCCTGCAATTGATTTGATGAACTTTGCAAGTTTAGCTTCAGGTGTAGGGGACGGTCTTATTTTAGCAAATGGACTTTATAATGGTGCTAAGTTAGCTTTGCCATTGATATTTAAAAATCGTTATGCATTAAGACATTCTTGGAGTATACTTAAATTTGCCTTTAGATCAGGGGGAAGTTATACTAAATCTAGTCTGAGACAAGGGAACCTTCTACATAAGGGCTATAGAATACTGGAAGCCGGGGCGGAACAAGGAATTAAAGAATATAATTCGATAAAAGGAATTAGGTTAGATTATGTTGATTTTTCAACCAAAACAATTTATGAATATAAACCTTTTAATCCTAATCAAATTAGCAAAGGAATCAGTCAATTAGAAAGATATAAGACTGTTTTGGAAAAGCATTTTGGGGAAAGTTTTAATACGGTTTTAGAGTTCTATTAATTATGGATAAGATAAAATTTAAGCAAGCGATAGATGAAATTCTATTACCACACAAGTTTGTTAGAAATAAAAATACTTGGATATTAAAAAAGCCTGAAATAAATAAAGTAATTTCAGTATATCAATCAAATCATTCTGATACCTATTATATTGATTATGGGTTTATTATTAACAAGCTTGAATTGAACGATCTTAAAATGCACGTCCTTAAACGCCTAGGAACGTCAGATTATAATGATCAACTTCTTATTAACAGAGTACTAAGTTTAGATAGCTCGATGTCAGAGCAGGAGAGAATTAGTCAATTAAAAGTCTTTATTGAAGATAAAGTCTTGTCAGTTTTGGAAAGGGTAAATACCGAATCTGATTTATTGGTATATATTCAGAGCTTTCCTAATTTAAATATGATTCCTCTTGTAGTTAAGAATTATTTCCGCTTGACCAATCGTAAAAATGTTAAGAGATGGGTAACTAAAATTTTATCAATTTTCGATTTCAATAAATCATAAAAGTCGAAATACAAATCAGGTGACAGTGGAAGCAAATTGAAAATATGGTACAAATACTTTGCTGTAAGATATCTTATATCATTGCTAATTTTGAGAAAAGTGATTTGTAGCTACTGCAAAATCGGGCAGAATACGGAAAAGTTGTGGAAAACCATTAAGATTACGGGGCAAGGTTTTACGAAGAAGAGATCGGTCGATGCAATGTGATTGATCCAATAACAGAGGATTATGCTCATTGGTCTCAATATAACTATGCAAAGTATAGTCCATTGGTCTATATTGATCCTGATGGAATGTCAGCTGGAGGTTGGTCCACTAGGTTTGTTAATCCTTTCGGATCAACTCTTGTTAATACTAACGATGGAAGTTACGATGTTATTATAGTTCCCTGGGGTAGCGTAGCAGGCGTAATGCATGATGTAAATTCTTCTAGAAATGCGCTTGCTCGTGGAGAAGTTCCTGCGTGGAACCAAAAATGGAAAAATAGATTTGGAGTTGCGATTTCTCAGGATATTTTAGATAAAAGTGTGTATTATTATTATTATTATTATTTTATGAGAATACACGAGCAGTCTAGGTAATATATCTCATAACAAAAAGCAACTACGACTGGAAAGCTTTTTTAAAGAATTGAAATCTGAGAGGTGGAGTGCCCCTGTTTTGGTATCCAGCTGCCTATTGGAACTAGCTCATGGGGTAACAGTTAAATACAGTGGAATAAGACTTCCTAACGGAAGAATAAATATTGGTACAATTCAACCTCCAAGAAAAAAATGAAAAGGAGATTAACACCAGCTGAAACTAGGCTTTTAAGCTATATTATTAAAGATACTCCCGAAGGTCCTGAAATAATCGAAACTTTGCCGACTATTTTTGTTGAAGAAATGGATGACGGAGGAATGGGCAGTTTAAAAGTTGTTATCGAAGGAAAGGATGAGCGTCGTACAGGTGGGATTTTAAATGATATGGAATTTCACGATATAGATGGTATGCTTTTAGTAATTACAGTTATTTTAGATACCGACGACAAGTTTTATGAATTAGATATCTTTAAGGGCGATTTTTCTCCTCTGATAAAGATGCCAGATGTGCCCGATTGATTAATTATTTATATGCGGATGATATAAAGACTAACCATATAACAATACAGCAGTCAGTTGTATAATGTATATCAAGAGCAATTAATAAGTAAAGATAGTAGAAGTAACTTTGATAAACAGTGTTGCGTATGTAGGCGAAGAATTTCGAAATACTTGATAAAAGTACGACTGTTAATCTGAAAAATTTACTATTTCAATATCTAGTTTATTTTCAAAGAATACGTGATATTGATACCATCCGCGGCCAACATATCATGTACAGAACAATATTTTTTAACGGCCAGTTCAGCCGCTTTAGCTGCTTTTACCTCATCAATTTCACCTTTTAAGAAGAAATTGATGTGTATATCTGTAAATACCTGTGGTATTTCTTCCCGGCGTTTACCCTCCACTTCAACCTGGATATCGTCAATTTGTTGGCGCTGTTTTACCAGTATACTATGGAGATCGAAGACACTACAAGAACCCAGTGCCATTAAAACCAATTCCATGGGACGAACACCTTTTCCTTCGCCGCCGATCGCTTCCGAACCATCGATGTTGACTTTGACCGAAGATAATTCACTGCTGGCTTCAAAATGCACAGCCTGGTTGACACGGTTTAATTTGATTTTCATCTTAAAATATTTTATTCATTTTTTGCACACCAATTTTAGCGAATAGCACATCATTGGTAATAACAGATCTAACTGGAATCTGTGCAACACAAATATACAAAAAAGGCAGACGAATAATCGTCTGCCTTTTGTCAGTATGTTGGTCACTGTTTATTTTGTGACGGTATCTGGCAGTTTAACACCGCGATATTTGGCGACGTCAACTTGTGGGATCTTCGATCCATATTTAGAATTGATCGCACTGATAAAGATGTTGGCCATGAGGGCATTACCTATTGGCGTGAGGTGGATGCCATCCAAAGAGAACGCATTTCCAGTGATGTATTTGGCACTAACAGCTAATCCATTGATACGAACACCACCTTTTACATTGTTTAGGAAGGCATTTACGTCTGCTAAAGCGAGGTCTTTTGAAGCTGCAGCAGCTTTGATGGCTGCATTGTACTCGTTGATCCGCTTCACAACTGTTGCTGTTTCGCTTACATCAAGCACGTATTTGTCTTCCACGGGGTTCAATGGATGCAAGCCGTAAGGAAACTGTGCTGCGTTTGGCTTACCCAATAGTCCTGCAGACAAGAAAGGAAGTACAAAATAATCTTGATCAGTCGCTGCACGAGTTCCAGATTTCGTAGCGATATAAATATTCGTTACCGGCGCAGGCGGATTTGTTGCGTTGACAGCTGCCAGCAGGGCTGCACGGGTAACCGTTGTAAAATAAGGTGTTGCGGTTACATCTGGAATGGTGGCCAGTACACCTTTTTTCCCGCCGGTAGTCAGCGCCTGCACATAACCATTGAGAATTGCTGTAAATTGGGCAGTTTCAGTCAATACGGTTGTTGGATCGGGCTGATTCGTTGTTGGATTCATATTGACCACTCCACCATTAGTTGCCCAACCCAATGCATCGTTGTTGCCTAGTGCAAAACTAAAAAAGGTGTGGTTTTGTGTCGTTGAATAGGTGAAATACGTTTTCGAGGCGTCCCCGTCGGGCAATAAGCGCTCGAAATACGGATTGCCGGCAGTTGAGCCCATGCCTGCTACCATAGAAAGATCCATCCGCATACCCGGTACACCGAGGTTATTGACCGGATCAGTATATTTCGTCAATAGTTTTGTTGAACCAGGTCTGTAGGCCAGTTTATCTGTAACAGGTGCCGTCACAGGCTGTCCATTGACAAGTGCTGTTAGGGTAATGTAGCCAGAACCGTTGGCTTGATCTTCACTGAAAAACGGCGATTTAAATTCCCCACCACCCACTTGTTTTAACTGCTCGGCAATTAAGTTGGGGTAAGCAACCTTTTGGCCCTCCAGATAAAGTCCCCCATCTGCGTATCCTGCCGTCAATGAATTCCCGATGGCAACATATTTTGAAAAATTAAGCGATCCTGCCGAAGGTGTATACTCCTCCAAAGAAGGTTTGCACGAAGCAATAGCGACAAGTGCTAACGCTGCGGCTATGTAAAGTTTGTTTTTTTTCATCTTAGTCAAATTTGGCTGTTAATTACCATTTATAGCTTACACCAATGCCTGGAGCAAAAATGTTAGTCGCATAAGTCCCCGATAGACGGCTCTCAATATTGGTTGACTGGCGAGCCATGATGCGCTGATAAGCAAAAGAACCTGTGACGTCAAATTTTGGTGATGGTTTTATTGTAAAACCCCCAGAGATTAAATATCGGGTGTTATCTGGTGTCTCCGGATAAACATAGGCGCTCTGTTGTACTGGAGTGGCGATATAGCCCCCTCCTACACGCAATTGCAAACGGTCGGAGGCAATATACTCCAAACCTGCTTTGATCGATCCTGCTTTATCATAATTTTTTGGCGAATGCGTATCTTGTAATACAGGCGTATTTTCTTTGTAGTCAAAATCCAGTGCCTTATAAATGTCGTAATTGATTAGTGTTGCATCGATCGCCATTTTTAGCTTTTCCGAAAGCGGGAAGGCTATTCCGGCAGCAAAAGTGGATGGAAGAGGTAACTCAGCACTGAATTTGTTGCCCGCAGGAAAATTACTTGCCACCGATTCCGGCACGTCAAAAGTTGCATCCCCATTTTTAAGTTTAGTGACAACTTTCGAGCGGTAACTTAAAGAGATGGAAAATTCATCTTCTAAATTGTAGTGGATACCCACATTATAACCTGTACCTGTACCGGTGCCCTTTAAGGTTGCAAGTCCTGCATGACCATCCGGATAGAATACCGGAACTGAATTTTCCAGGTCTACCGTACCGACGTTGTAGACGAAACCACCACCGACACTAAAATTTTCAGTCAGTTTGAAACTTAATGTAGGTTGAATATAGATTGCGCGTAGCGAAAGGCTAACTAAACTGAATTTACCAACCCAATCTTTTCCCCAATCGACAGCCCCACCATATGGTGTATAAACTCCAATACCGGCTTTCCACCAGGAGTTTTTAGGTCCAAATGCAGCAAATACTGAAAAAGGAGTGGATATTTGATTTCTAGTATTATAAACAACGGTGCTGCCGACCTCTTGAAAGGCAGATTTGTACATGACAGCATTCCCTGCAACGGAAATGGCGTTATGATCCATTTTTGCTAAAGCACCCGGACTATAAAAAATGGAAGACTCATCTAAAAAGTAAGCAGAACCTGCTCCCCCCATTCCCACAGCTTTGGGACTTTGTAGATTCACTTGAGATCCTTGTGCAAACAGGAGTGACGGGCTTGCACAAAGTATTGAGAATAGTAGTTTCTTCATACTAGTGTTTATTTTTGGTTAACATTCCTCTTTCAAATACAATGCTAACATAATAAATGTTTGACTAAAATTAATAAATGTTGTGTAATATTTTTTTTGCTCGTACCTTTAAGTGCAAGGATAATAAAATTAAACGATCATAATTATATGGCTACAATTACATTTAAAGGCACTCCAGTAAATACAAAAGGCAGTTTACCTCAGGTTGGCGAGCAAGCACCTGATTTTAAATTAACTGCAGGCGATCTTTCCGATAAGTCTCTTGCAGACTTTAAAGGAAAAAAAATTGTGTTAAATATTTTTCCTAGTGTCGATACAGGAACTTGTGCTGCTTCTGTACGTGCATTTAATCAAGAGGCTTCTCAGTTGGATAACACGGTCGTGTTGTGTATATCCAAAGACTTACCTTTTGCGCAAGGACGTTTTTGTGCAGCAGAAGGTTTAAATAATGTGGTGACATTATCAGAATATAAAGATTCAAACTTTTCTGATGCTTATCAATTGACTATCGCCGATGGTCCTTTGGCAGGTCTGTTGAGCCGTGTGGTCATCACATTGGATGAAAACGGAAAGGTATTGTATGAAGAGCAAGTTGCGGAAATTGCAGACGAGCCCAATTATGCAGCAGCCATTGCTTCCTTGAATTAAAGGCGATGGCAGAACGAATCAAAAAGCGCCTTCGCATATTGCGAAGGCGCTTTTTGATTTTAAGTGGAGCTTGTTCGCTGTTATCTTGTTTTCTCCAAAGCCTGCAAGATATCGTTGATAATATCTTGTTGATCTTCCAAGCCCACCGATAGACGGATACTGCCGGGTTTGATGCCTAAATTGAGGCGTTCATCTTCGGATAGTTTAGAGTGTGTGGTGGAAGCAGGATGCGTAGCGATCGATCTTGAGTCGCCTAGATTGGACGTGTATAAGATCATCTCCAACTGGTCCACAAAAGCTTTCGCGCGCTCGAAGCCGCCTTTGACAACCAACGTTACAATGCCGCCACCGGCTTTCATCTGTTTCTTGGCCAGTTCATATTGTGGATGGCTGGGCAAGAATGGATATTTGACATCTTCAATCTCTGGATGATTTTCCAAAGCTTCAGCCAAAGCCAATGCGTTGGAACAATGGCGGTCCATACGGATGCCCAAAGTGTCCAAACTTTTTGATATGATCCAGGCATTGAATGGGGATAACGCCGGACCTGTATGACGGATGAAGAACATCAGTTTGTCGATAAGCGCTTGTTTGCCGACAACAATCCCACCCAAAACACGGCCTTGCCCATCCATATACTTCGTCGCCGAATGGATAACCAGGTCAAATCCATACTGAATGGGTTTCTGAAGATAAGGTGTGGCAAAACAATTGTCGATAGAAAGGATAATATGGGGATATTTCTCTTTGAATTTACCCAACCATTCCAGATCCACCAATTCCAACCCGGGGTTAGAGGGAGATTCTAGAAAGATAATTTTTGTATTGGGCTGGATCGCTTTTTCCCATTCTTCGGGATTTGCTGCATCCACATAAGTCGTGGTCACTCCCCAGCGGGGGAATAGCTCCGTAAATAACTGGTGAGTAGACCCGAATATTGCGCGTGAAGAAACGATATGGTCTCCACTTTCAATAATTCCCGCAAAGGAAGCAAATACGGCCGCCATACCGGACGCAAATGATAAGCCTGCTTCTGCACCTTCCAGAATACACACTTTATTGATGAATTCTGAAGTATTTGGGTTGGCATAACGGGAGTATATCATCGCATCCTCTTCGCCAGCAAAGACCGCCCGACCTTGTTCAGCGCTGTTGAAGATAAAACTTGATGTAAGGTATAAGGGGGTCGAATGTTCGCGAAGTGCAGAACGATCGACCTGTTCACGTATGATTTTAGATTGATCTTGTTTCATGATATGTAAAGGTACGAGATGAAAATTTTATATCCACATTTTTAAGTAGTGAAATCATTTATTTTCATCAGATTTCCAAGGGTATTTTTCTGCATGTTAAACTTGTTTGCCTGCTCACAGTGGATCATAGTTGCTATTGAATTGCCACAGTTTCAGTCGGACCAAGCGATTGTCGGGTATGCTTAGCGGTATTAACATTCAAGACTTTTTATCCGCGAAGTGATTTTGGGGTTACAATCGTACGCAAATGTTACATACAGCATTTTGTAAAAACTTCTTATCTTAGGGCTTTACAACCTAATTTTCTAGCACATAAATAAAGACTATGTTGACAATCTTGTTATCCTCCATTTTACTTTCCAGCGGAACTGTAGCCAAGTCAGATACTTTAAAAGCTTATGGGGCTTTGCCGACCGAGCGTCAATTAAAGTGGCAGGAGATGGAAACGTATTGTTTGATCCATTATACACCAACAACTTTCCAAAACAAAGAATGGGGTTACGGTGATGCACAGCCTGCGTTGTTTAATCCTTCGGCTTTTGATGCGAACCAAATTGCGCAAGCTGCAGCGGCCGGTGGTTTCCGGGGGCTAATTAGTGTGGCAAAACACCACGATGGATTCTGTTTATGGCCAACCAAGACGACATCTTACAGTATTGCCG
This sequence comes from Sphingobacterium sp. 2149, assembly GCF_031455655.1. Classification (NCBI taxonomy): domain Bacteria; kingdom Pseudomonadati; phylum Bacteroidota; class Sphingobacteriia; order Sphingobacteriales; family Sphingobacteriaceae; genus Sphingobacterium; species Sphingobacterium sp. 2149. The sequence continues at coordinate 73,750 of NZ_JAVDTD010000010.1, forward strand.
CTTCACCATGGAAAAATGGAAAAGGTGATATGGTCAAAGACTTTATGGAGGCGACCCACCGGAATGGGATGAAATTTGGTGTATATCTTTCTGCTTGGGACCGTCACGATGAACGTTACGGTACTCCAGCCTATGCCGATGCGTACAGGCAACAGCTCACTGAACTAATGAGCAATTATGGTCCATTGTTTACCTCTTGGCATGATGGCGCAAATGGTGGGGATGGCTTCTATGGTGGACATGAAGGGAAGCGCATCATCGATCGCACAACTTACTATGAGTGGCATGAAAAAACTTGGCCTATCGTACGTAAATTACAGCCCCAGGCGGTGATTTTTTCAGATATCGGTCCGGATATGCGTTGGGTTGGCAATGAAAGAGGATATGCGGCCGAAACATCATGGGCAACTTTTACGCCCATTGGGTTAAACGGAAAAGTCGCTGTTCCGGGTGCAACAGAATCACACAATGCCGAAACGGGCGACCGTAATGGTAAATATTGGATACCTGCTGAATGTGATGTGCCTCAACGCCCGGGATGGTTTTACCATGAGGAGCAAAATAGCCGCGTAAAAACACCGAACGAACTGTTTGAAATCTATCTGAGATCTGTAGGTAGGGGAGCCTGCATGAACCTGGGCTTAGCACCGATGCCTTCCGGTACATTACATGAGCACGATGTGAAGTCGTTGCAGGCTTTTGGAAAGAAAGTGAAGGAAACTTTCCGTACAAATCTAGCCAAAGGGGCAAGCATTACCGCATCAAATACACGTAATGGCGACAGTAAAACCTACAGTACAGCGTTTATTATCGATGACGACCGCTATAGCTATTGGGCAACAGACGATGCCAAAACATCGGCTACGCTAGAAATTAAATTACAATCACCGGCTAAATTTGATCTTATCCAGTTAAGGGAGAATATTAAGCTAGGGCAACGTATCGATAGTGTTTTCGTTGAACAATGGGAAAATAACAGCTGGAAGCCCTTAGCCAAAGCAACAAGCATTGGTGCAAACCGCCTGATCAAATTGGAACAGCCGCAGACTGCAAGTCGATTAAGGCTACATATTTATGCGCCTGTAGCGATTACGCTCAGTGATTTTGGATTGTTTAAGGAATATGATGAGCCATTTGCCTTTCGCACAGAAGAAGTCAAAAAGCTACGCGGTTTTCAGATTAAAACCGGCAGATCTAATGCCAATGCCTATATGTTGGATGGAAAGGCGAATACTTTCGCTACAGTTGCCGACCAGGGCGTAATTGTTGTCTCCACAGACAAACCTGTTTCTGGTATCGGCTTCCTTCCTCGTCAAGATGGAAAGCATGTTGGCACACCAACACAGTATCGCATATCTACCAGTGCCGACGGTAAAAAATGGACTGTCGCCAAAGAAGGAGAGTTCTCTAATATTAAAGCAAACCCAATTTTACAACAGGTGTTTTTTGATACCAATAGCGCAACCAAGTTTATCAAATTTGAGCCCAAGCAATTTATAGAAGGCAGCGAATTAGCCATAGCAGAATTTGAATTGTATGGTAAATAGAATTTTAATGCTCATCGTGGTATGTGCCAGTCATACCACGATGCTTTTTGCTCAGCAACAGCCGCTTGTACTTCGGTATAATAAGCCCGCTAAAGTCTGGGAAGAAACTTTACCACTGGGAAACGGACTTATCGGCATGATGCCGGATGGCAATCCCCATCAGGAAAAAATTGTACTCAATGAGATCAGCATGTGGTCGGGTAGCCCCGAGGATCCCAATAAGGATGAGGCCTATAAAAATGTCGACGCCATTCAGGCACTACTTAAAGCGGGCAAAAATGATGAGGCCGAAAAGCTGGTCAACGAAACTTTTGTTACGAAAGGAAAGGGTTCTGGATTTGGCAACGGAGCAAATGTACCCTATGGCTGTTATCAACTGTTCGGCAACCTATTACTGGATTATAAATTGCCAGCCGGAACAGTGGAAGACTACAAACGCTCATTGGACTTAGCGACAGCGTCTGCGCAAACTTCATTTAAAATAAACGGGCAGCAGTTCCAACGAAACTATTATACTTCCTTTGATAAAAATGTTGGACTTATCCAACTGAACCAACCGAAAGATAAGGTACAGAAGGTTGACCTATCGTTCCAGCGCCAAGAAAATATCGACCGGTACACCCTACTGAATGATGGAATTCTAATTGAAGGATCATTACCCGATGGAAAAGGTGGTAAAAACCTGAAGTTTGTCGGCTTAATTCGGGTAAAAGGTGAAAATCTGCAGATCAGCAAAATGGATCAGGTTTTGCAAGTATCGGTAAAGGGCAATCTCACAATCTATTTTTCCGCAAGTACTTCCTATTATGGAAAGAATCCACTACCTGTTGTCAAGGCAAATGTGGAAGCGGCAAAAATCGCTGATGAACAAAAAATATACCGCAACCATCTTGCTGCGTACCAAAAGATCTTCAATCGGGTAAAACTCAACCTATTTGGCAATGCAGCCAATGATACTATTCCTACGAATGAACGGATAGCAAATTTCTACAAAAATCCAGTACAGGATCCAGATCTGGCGACGATTTATTACCAATTTGGGAGATATTTGAATATTTCAAGTGCTGCTCCGAAAAATACAAATTCACTTCCCCCTAATTTGCAGGGCCTATGGGCAAATGAGATCAATACACCGTGGAATGGTGACTATCATCTCAACATCAATGCACAGATGAATCATTGGGGAGTAGAGGTCAACAACCTGACTGAATATCATCGGCCTTTTATCGAGATGATTAAACGTATTGCTAAGACGGGTGAACAGACCGCAAAGGCTTACTATAATGCGCCGGGATGGGTGGTTTATATGATGACCAATGTATGGGGATATTCTGCTCCGGGCGAGCAAGCTTCCTGGGGAGCGAGTACGGCTTCGGGCTGGCTATGTAACCATCTTTGGGAACATTATCTCTTTACCGGGGATAAAAGTTACCTCAGCGAGATTTATCCCATATTAAAAGGAGCTGCCGTGTTTTACGATCACACACTTGTTCAAGACCCTAAAACAGGGTGGTGGGTGACTTCGCCGTCGGTATCGCCAGAAAATGCATTTCGGATGCCCAATGGGAAAGTCGCTGCGGTGGTGATGGGACCTACAATTGATAACCAGATCGTGCGGGAATTGTATCAGGCGTTGATTCAGGCAGATGCTATTCTTAAAAAGAAAGATACTTTTGTTGATAGCCTTAAAAAGAAGCTAACGAATATTCCACCACCTGTGGTCGTTAGCGCATCTGGGCGCGTGATGGAGTGGCTGGAGGACTATGAGGAAGTTGAGCCTAAACATCGGCATGTATCGCATTTATATGGCCTATATCCAGCAGCATTTATATCGCCACAAACAACGCCCGAATGGGCTGAAGCGGCGCGTCAGACACTCGCTGTACGTGGGGATGAGGGAACAGGCTGGTCTAGAGCCTGGAAGATATTGTTCTGGGCAAGACTGCAGGATGGAGATCATGCGCTCGAGATTTTAAGACAGCTACTCAAACCGGCATATCACAATGAAACGACTTACCAAGGTGTCGGAGCGGGCACTTACCCCAATTTGTTCTGCGCGCATCCACCTTTCCAGATAGACGGAAACTTTGGTGGAGCAGCAGGGATTGCCGAGATGCTCATTCAGAGCCACAATGGGTATATCCACCTATTGCCGGCCTTACCCAAAGCTTGGTCAAAAGGGGAAGTTAAAGGTCTCAAGGCCCGAGGAAATTATACAGTAGATATCACATGGGAGAATGGGAAAGTCTCCGCCTTGCAGATTAAAGGAAAAAAAGGAAAGATTAGACTATTTGAAAATGGAAATTACAGGGATTATGAAGTGCATTAACTATTTGTGTTTGGTAGCAGTGTTGGCCTTGGGAACAACAAGCTGTTCCCAACGCACAGAATCGGAAAAGAAAGCGGCAATAGCGAAGAGTTTCAGTTACACGATCACCGGAAAAACCACTGCACCAAATGGGACGCAGGTAAGCCTCGTGGATCACGACAATACATTGCAGCAATTTGTAAAAACGCAGGTCACTAATGGACAATTTGTTCTGGAAGGCGAATTGGCTATGGCGGGATTTTACGATATCCAGATAAAGGGAATGGAACCCTACACGTTAGTTCTAGAAGGTGGAAGCGACTACGAGCTGAACGAAGAACATGGGAAATTTACGTTGACGACATCTTCTTCCAATGCTAAAGATTTTATGCTGTTCAATGCGAAATATCAACAGCGTGAGCAGGAAGAAAAAAGCAAAAGCACCAATAAAAGTCAACGGGTAAGGCAGCTGGAGAGTCAGTTGCCTTCGATGGCAGCAAGAAACGACGGTTCTTATGAAAAAGCCGTAGATGAAATACAGCGGTTGAGTGGCACTGAAGCATTTAACCCACGCACACTTTATACCGATTTTATTCTCGACAGTACCCACCGTTCCTCTTTGCTATTGCCTTATTTTTTTAAGTACGTATCGCTCGACCAGACAAATTATAAGAAATTTGATGCGGCATTGCAGGGCTTTGATGTTGAACTACAGAAACACCCTTATTTCAAATTTGCCAGGGAAAAGGTCGATAAGGTGAAAGATTTTTATGAAAATATGCCTGTGTTTCCATCAATAACGCCTATGAATGTGCAAAGGGATACGCTGAACCTGAACGATGTGTCAAAATCGAAAATGCTGATTGCCGCTTTTTGGAAGGCATCGAATAGCAATAGTCAAGCTGATATCAAGATGCTACGGACAAAGGAAGCGCAACTGAATGCCCTAGGGGTACAGGTTATTTACTTTTCGCTGGATAAGGATCTGGACAAATGGACGAAAGCAAGCAAAGATCTTACCCTGGGAAAACAGAGTTACTTTTTAAACTACAACGATCAGGCTACGATGGAAAATAATTTTGGGATAGACCGCACACCGAGCTATCTTTGGATTAATCCGGAAACACTGGAGATCTTATCGTTAAGCGGTGAAGATCCTGCCATGCCGAAGTTTGTGGCGAAGGTGAAGGAATATATAGCCAAAAATTAACGTTTATTGTCTTAAAAAATCCTATATTTGAAATAACTGTTTAATATTTGTTATTTCAATATATAATGAAAGTTGTTCAATTTACAGTTCCGGTAGTTTACCAGGGATCTATTTGTGTGCAGGAAGACATTCTGCCTTCATTCTACAGCAATTACCACCGGCACAAGGAAATCCAGCTGACCTATATTTTAAAAGGCCGGGGAACCTTTATGATCGGCAACTTTACGCACAGTTTCGAACAGGATGAAATCTATATTGTGGACGCGGATGAACCGCATATGTTCAAAACGGGAGAGGATGTAAAGGATGGCATACATGCGATCCATATTTTTTTCGACTATGAACATTTTAGATCTTTCTTGGACTTCCCCGAATTTGATGATGTTAAGTATTTTTTGGAACACATCAATGTCAGTAAAAAATTGGATGCGGAACATGCTGTAGCATTAAAAGAAAAGTTTGTACACATCAATTCCAGCGCGGGCATCGATCGGCTGCTGTCGTTGGTAAAGCTGATTAATTTTTTGAGTAAAAAAGTAGATCAATGGACTTCGCTGTATACTGGTATCCCACAAAAGAAGTTTTCAGATGCCGAAGGATTGCGGATCAATGAAATATTCCAATATACTTTTCAGCACTTTGGAGACAAGATTTCCCTGGAAGATATCGCTGCGGTAGCACACATGACACCACATGCGTTTTGTAAGTATTTTAAGAAGCATACCCGGAAAACCTATGTTACTTTTCTCAATGAAATCCGAATTGAACGCGCCTGCAAAATGTTGATTGATGAATCTTCGGAGAGCGTTTCAAACATCGCATTTAAGACGGGATTCAATAATGTTGTGAATTTTAATCGGGTATTCAAAAAAATAACCAAACTCTCGCCGAGCGAATACCTGCAGGAACACCGCATGCGCGACTAGTGCGTTTGATGTTTCAGCGAGTGGTTCGCAATTGGCAGACACGCATCATGTCCCATTGGAAGTGCAGTTAAACGCGAAAGATGATGTCGATCTCCTCTGTACGAATACTCCATCCAAACTTTGTAAATCAACAGCCGTAATCTCAAAAACCGAAAATTAGTTGTAACATTTTGGTTACTGTTTTGGATTTAAATAATTTATGAGTTAATTTTATTCTGCCGGTTAATTAACTTATAAATCATTTATATTTATGAAAAGAGCATCCAAGTCAACTTGGGGAATTCTTTCGGGTGTATTCATCCTGGTTTTAGCGGCATTGCCTTCGTGCAAAAAGCATGCAAAACTTCCCGGTGAAAACAATGAAACAATTCATGCCGTAAAATTCAAAATCAAGGATTTTGAAGCGATTGTTACTCCGCTAAAAAAACAATCAGCAAGACCAAATCGAGCTGCCTTAAACAGAGCCGCTTCCCAAAACGAGTTGCTACTGTATCATTGGACCTTTGACAACAGCAACACCATTCCTGAGACTGCGCTAGATGAGGGTAGCTCAATCGATTACAACGATGGAAAGACAGATTATGATTTTCTGGCCGGCTGGCCCACCACGGGGAAAGCCATTAGCTTCAAAGGTGTTAGAGAGATTTTGATTAAAATTCCAACGCAAGGTATTCGTTCCATAGGCAGCTGGGCATTTGATGGAAATAGCTCAAGTACAGGGCCAAGAGCGCTCCTATTGAGTTATTCCTTGGATAAAGGGAATAGTTTTTCGCTGCTCTCAGATACCATTAAGTACCCCTCAAATCTATCATTGTCAGGAAAAGTCGCCGTGAACACCTCTTTGGCAGATATTCCCCTCGGTTACAGTAAGGAGCTTTGGTTAAAAATCTCACTATTGGCTGGAAGTAGAGATGGTGGATCGGGTTACAGCTCAACGACAGGCACCTTTAAGATGGATAATTTGATGATTTATGGTCAAGTTAATCCGGAAGCGCTACCCAGCAAATTCTATTACCATGTTTTCGATGCCAATTCGAAGGCGATGGTTACCTCAGGGGTGCTTAACTCGCAGGACGCTTTTGATTTAGAATTGCCGAACGGCACCTACTATCTGAGCCTGATTGCTAAAAATTCAACATTGCCACTGGTTATGTCGGAGGCTGCTGATTTTGAACACTTTTATGCTACGAATCCTTTTTCTGAACGGTCTGCAGAGTTATTTGCCGGTCGTGATACCTTTGAAGTGAAAGGTGTTACCGAGCGGGTATTGAACTTAAACCGGATTTATAGCGAGGTTAAACTGACATTTACCGACACGGAGGATCTCAGTGTAATTGATAGTATTCAAGTACAGCAGCTTCATCCTGTATTTCATTATTACCCCTTTATAGCGCGAAGTAGTGATCAGGTTGATAAAAGTATGTTGATGATAATGCCACAATTTACAGCAGAAAATCGAAGCTTTTCGTTTAATCAATTTATGGGCTATTATTTAGAAAACAAGGTGATTAAATATCAATTCCGCGTTTTCAGAGCAGACCAGTTACTACGTACATTTGAATTAGGCAGCGAAATACGAAACAATGTTCAGCTACAATTTAAGGGTAAATTGTTGGAATCTGCCCATGGAGAATTGGGGTTTCAGATCTTCAAGAACGAGCGTTGGGATGAGGAGATCGTGATCGAATACTAACTAAACTATTTTCATATAGCATCTAGCCTCCCTACATCTATAACAAAAAAGGTGTCCAACAGCGGACACCTTTTTTCTGTTATAGCATTTTGGCTATAATAATTTTTTTAGCATGGTATTCCAACCAGCTAGGTCGTTTATTATTTTTTCAAGATCGGCAATGGCAACACGTTCTTGTGCCATCGTATCGCGATGGCGGATCGTGACAGTGTTGTCTTGCAAAGAATCGTAATCAACTGTGATACAGATCGGCGTTCCGATAGCATCCTGACGACGATAACGTTTTCCGATAGCATCTTTTTCGTCGTACTGAACATTGTAATCCAGTTTCAGCGTATTCAATATTTCTCGTGCTTTCTCTGGCAAACCATCTTTTTTGGTTAATGGTAAAATTGCAGCTTTTACCGGAGCCAATGCTGGAGGAAATTTCAATACAACGCGCGAATCTTGTTTTTCTTCCGTCGAAAGGTCTTCCGTTACCAGCGCGTTACACAATACAGTTAAGAAAAGGCGGTCCAATCCGATGGACGTTTCAATCACATACGGAATGTAGTTTTGATTGATCTCTGGATCAAAATATTGCATTTTCTTTTTAGAAAATTCCTGATGTTGTTTCAGGTCAAAATCCGTACGTGAGTGGATACCTTCCACTTCTTTAAAGCCGAATGGGAAGTTGAATTCGATATCAACAGCCGCATTGGCGTAGTGTGCTAGTTTATCGTGGTCGTGGTAACGGTAGTTGGAAGGATCGAAGCCCAATGCCAAATGCCATTTCAGGCGAGTTTCTTTCCATTTGTTATACCATTCCAATTCCGTGCCTGGGCGGCAGAAAAATTGCATTTCCATTTGCTCGAATTCGCGCATACGCATAATAAACTGACGTGCGATTACTTCATTCCGGAAAGCTTTACCAATTTGGGCAATACCAAAAGGAATTTTCATACGTCCTGTTTTTTGTACGTTCAGGAAGTTTACGAAAATACCCTGTGCAGTTTCAGGACGAAGGTACACTTGATCTGCACCGTCAGCCATAGCACCCATTTGGGTTGCAAACATCAAATTAAATTGGCGTACTTCAGTCCAGTTTTTGGTGCCTGAGACTGGGCATACAATGTTATGTTCTTCAATGATACTTTTCAGCGCGGCTAGATCGTCTGCATTCAATGCGGTATTCAACGACTCTAATAGTGCTGTTGCTTCAGTCGTTTTACCATCAGCTTCATAACGCGCAATTTTATCTTCGATCAATTGATCTGCACGGTAACGTTTTTTTGAATCTTTATTGTCGATCATCGGATCGTTGAAACCATCGACGTGACCCGAGGCTTTCCATGTTGTGGGGTGCATAAAAATTGCGGCATCGATACCAACAATGTTCTCGTTCAACTGCACCATGGATTTCCACCAATAAGTTTTGAGGTTGTTTTTTAGTTCCGAACCCAATTGACCATAATCGTAGACGGCGCTTAATCCGTCATATATTTCGCTCGATTGAAATACAAAACCGTATTCCTTCGCGTGTGATACTACACTTTTGAAAAAGTCGTCTGTCTGTTTGCTCATAAGTGGCAAATATAGATATAAGTATTTAGATTTTAAACGCCTAAATCGCGGATCTGCTGAGACGCATTTTTGTTATCTACTTTTTTGATAATATGTTGGATAATACCATCTGCGTCAATCACAAAGGTAGTACGTGCGGTGCCCATATACTTTTTGCCATACATATTCTTTTCGACCCATACACCATAGGCCTCGACGAGTTTCATGTCTTCATCCACAAGCAACTGAAAAGGTAGCTCATGTTTACTGATGAATTTTTGATGTGATGCCTCATTGTCCACACTTACACCTATGATCTCAAAGCCATCTTTTTTTAACGACTGATAATTATCCCTGAAGTTGCAGGCTTCTGTCGTACAGCCAGGTGTATTGTCTTTGGGATAAAAATATAAAATAACTTTTTGCCCTTTAAAATCGGAAAGATGGACGGTCTCGCCATGTTGATTTTTTGCACTGAAATCTGGTGCTTTCTGTCCTGCTTCAAGTGTTGCCATAATACGTTGTATTTAGTCTATTAAGATACGATTAATCTCTTAAAACCGCTGATTTATTACCGAAAATCAGGACTCTATTTCATAAATGAAGCTTCGTATGTCTTTACATTTCCTTTGTTGTCTTTCACTTCAAGTTTAAAGTCGTGTCTGCCGCTGCTGAGGTCTGGTTCGAAGTCATGCCAGATATGTCTTGTTTTAGGATCATATTTCATTAATGTCCATTTCCCATCAATATAAGCGTCAAAAGTAGCTATACCCGATAGATTGTCACTGATGGTAAAATCGATGGAGCGTTGATTAGATACATTCTTGCCGTCAGTCAGGTTACGCGCAATGATATTTGGTGCAATGGTATCGACAGCGATGTAAAAACCACCAAATTCGCGTACATTCGCTACCACCCAGCCGTTCTCATATTTACCCCCTTGTGCACCGCCATCAGAAGAAACAATCAAGGCTTTGTCATACAGGTTTTCAGACAGGGTGTAGTCGGGTTTGATCATGAGCTTGTAGTATCCGAAGACCGGTGTATACACGTTGTGGATATAGTGCATTGCCGAGTAACCCCTTGCTGGTTTTGCTTCTTGGGTATAATTGAAGTAAAGGTCGTCATACAAGATGTTTTTGCCCATGTAAATACGCGCGTTCTCGGCTTCATATTTGTTTTCGTCGGCATAGTGAAACATTTTAAGGCCCTTCGCAGTTGGGCGGCTGATTGACAGCGACGGATTGTTTTGTACCTTAAAATTCAATTCACTCGTATTCCCTTGAACATCTTTAACCACATATTTTACATCATGGACCTCATTGTCTTTCAACGTTATTTTACCGAGGTTATCCAAGTTTTTAAAGATGTTGATCGGATTGTTTGGATCTTTGAAGCTCTTTTGCACGCGTACCCCTGACTTTTTTAAATAAGGGTAGTCTACGTAGGACTGTATCGCACGGGTCTGATCAAAAGGAATGGATTCAAACAGTACCGTGCTGATGTTTATATTATCCAAAAATAGTTCAATCGAATACACACCATACGTAAAGGAGATGCCTCTCCGTTTATCAACGGTGTTGATTCCTAATCCAAAGGTGCCATTCACAGGTATCGGCGCTGTACTCGCTAAGCTATAGGTACCATTGCCGGCCGACTTGATCGTTTGATGTCTTCGAGGAGTATTTTCGTCGAATATTTCGGAACCTAAATCGTAGACCGTCATACCGCGGATAATCGGTTTTACCCCGTCTGGAAACAACAGGCCAAACAATTGCGGATTAAGCGGCAATTGTGCTTTTGTATCCCGGATCTCGAAATGAAGATGTGGGCCAGCTGAACCACCGGTATTTCCTGAGTTTGCAATAAACTCTCCTTTTCTTACAGGAACTTGGTTGGGTTTGAGAAACACATCGACATCAAAACGTTTTTGTTTGTACTGCTCATCTTTGACGATTTTCGCAAGATCCGAATTGAAGCTTTCGAGGTGCATGTACACAGAAGTATAACCATTCGGATGATCAATGTAAACATAATTGCCCCCTCCACCAATTTGTACCCGCACACGGGATACAAAACCTTCTGCTGCCGCATGTACAGGTATATTTATACGTTGTTGTGTACGATAATCGTCTCCGCCATGAAAATGCGTCGCGCGCAATTCGCCAAACGATCCCGAAGCCTGCGGAGAAATATCCATCGGGCGGACAAAATAGTTTTGTGGATAATTGCGGCTTTTGATAATATCTTGTCCCTTGATTAGACCTGTCATGCAGGCCAGCAGGGAGAGCATGGCTGTCGTTTTTTTTATCATGCTATTTCCCAGCTATTTGATTTTACAGCTAAACATCTTCTGTTCGCCAATGAAACCTTCCAATAAATCGCCGATGGCTACAGATCCGACACCAACTGGAGTTCCGGTGTAAATGAGGTCACCTTTGCGTAGGGTAATAAATTTGGAGGTGTATACAATCAGATCTTCGTAGGAAAATATCATATCCTTGGTATTTCCCTGCTGAACTGTTTGTCCATTTTGCTGCAGGGAGAAATCAATCGAATTTACTTCCGCAAATTCTTCTTTAGGAATCAAGTTGCTGATGACTGCCGAATGGTCAAATGCTTTTGCCAATTCCCAGGGAAGGCTTTTTGCTTTTAATTCTTGCTGTACATCCCTGGCGGTAAAGTCAATCCCCAGGCCGACAGCATCGAAATAAGTTGATGCAAATTTTGGTGTCACATGTTTTCCTTCCTTACATATCCGAAGGACGACTTCGGTTTCAAACTGGATATTTTTTGAAAATTCAGGATAATAGAAATCTTTGTTATCCTTTAACACCGCAGTATCAGGTTTTAAAAATATAATGGGAGTTGCAGGGACTGGATTATTGAGTTCTTTAGCGTGGTCGATGTAATTGCGACCGATAGCAATTATTTTCATGATATAAATTTTTAAAGCGATGAAGCTTTTAGATTTCTTAGCGAGCACTTAAGCTCGACGTCCATCGCATATCTCTGTTAAGCGGTATTCCTTCTGTATAGCTTACTTCAACAAACTTAGTAAATGTCCAAACCTTATCCAAAAATGATGATAAACAACCTATATTAGCCACCGGGTCAAATGGCCTATTTACATAGGGTTTAGTTAGGGTTAGCTTAGGGTTTAGTTAGGGTTTGTTTAGGTATAGCCTAATCAAAACCTAACTTAAACCTATCTAAATTCTAATTTATTACTAAACTAAGTCAAACATTGATGGCTATTATTTGTTAGGCTGTAAAATAGATTATAGCATTACAATAAAAAGGTTTAAAAATGGCAATATTAGAAGATGGTCCAAATGGTGGTTTTCGTGGTAAAGTGGGTTCAGTCTATGGTTATAACCTCAATGGCAAATGGGTGATACGCGGTTCGCGTAGAAAGAGTTCCAAACCTCCAACTGCCGCGCAATTGACACATCGTGAAAAAATGAAATTGGCAGGTAAGTTTTGTGGCTGGATAAAGCCTATTGTTAATTTTGGGTATCAATTTGAAGAATCTAAAAAATCGGGGCTTGGGAAATTTCAGCTTGCACAACAGCAGATTCTCAAAAACGCGATTGATTTGGATGTCGAAAATAGACCTGTTATTAATATGGAAAAAGTGCAGGTATTTGTCGGGGAGCTCATGTCACCCGAAGGTGTTGAGGCTCGATGGGAGGATGATCTGCTGAAATTACACTGGATGCCGAATCCGAAATACAGGGATAGCACTTTTAAATTAAATTTGGCCTTGGTCAGTTTGGATAGGGAGGGGGATCTCAAAATGGCTATCGCGGATGCATGGCAGGGTGAATGTACGGTTGAGATCCCGAGATTTAAAATGGACAAATTTGATTATCATGTCTACATCGGTTTTTGGGATACCTATCAAGGTGTACTCTCCAATTCGACCTATTGCGGTGTCATTTAATAGGATTTTTCAGCCTACTTGTGTATCTTTAACACTATGGATAAAATTAAGGCAGTGTTATTTGACCTAGACGGAACGTTGATTGATTCGGAATATTTCTATTTCAAAAATTGGGCGCCGATATTAAAGGATGAATTTAATTTAGTGATCAGCTACGAAGATTGGATTCGTGATTTTGCAGGGCATACTTTAGCACATAATGTCAAACGATTGGTCGATGACTACGGCTACGATACGACGGAAGAATATATGTGGAAGCGTACACGTGCAGCTTATGCCGATTCCAACATGAGCGACATTGAATTGATGCCGGATGCGCGGGAAATCTTAACGTTTTTGAAAGAGAGCGGCATTCATATCGGACTTGTCACCTCCAGTTTCCGCAGTACGGTAGATACGGTTTTGGGTAGACATGGGCTTTTGGATTATTTTGAATTTTTCGTTACCCGTGAGTGCGTCGAATTTCCCAAGCCTAATCCTGAGCCATACCGTTTGGCATTGACGAACTTAAACTTAGCAGCAGATAGTTGTGTAGCTATTGAGGACACGATAACCGGAAGTAAATCGGCTTTGGGCGCTGGTACGCGGTTGATTGCGGTGACGAAACAGGAGGTAGAACGTGCTAGACTAACAGCTGTGGATAACATTGTGGAAAACTTGTCTGAAGCAAAAGCGCTGTTATCACAATGGATTTAAGGATTGTCGGATAATTTAATCGTTTTAGCATTTGTATTTTTATTTGGATATACGTAATATTACCGAATTGTAAATGGAATTCTGATTATGAACCGAAGAACCGCGATAAAGCAATTTTTCATTGTAGCAGGCGGACTGACGATTTTGTCGTCCTGTCTGAATGATGGTGGTGCATCCATTGTATTGAATAAGCTGAAGATTTCGGCGGAGGATGAGCAGTTTTTGGGCAATCTCGCTGACATATTGATTCCCAAATCGGATACACCGGGAGGAAAGGATCTGAATCTGCATCTTTTTGTCATTAAAATGGTGGACGATTGTGAGTCGCCAGAAAATCAGGCTAAATTTGTAGCAGGTTTCAACGCGTTGAAGAAACGGTTAAATTTGGCAAATGGTCCAGAGACTGAGGCCACATTGATGGCGTTAAAAGACCAAACCGACGAGAAGGCTTTTTTTGAAACTTTCAAATCACGTGCAATTCAGGGGTATATGAACTCAGAATATGTGATGAAGAATAAGGTGATCTATAAACTTATTCCGGGTCCGTATAATGGTGAAGTAAAAGTTAAGGCGTAAATAGCACATGGCAAACTTAAATATTGACAGTGAAAAAAACAGGACCTACGATGCTATTGTAATCGGTTCTGGAATTAGCGGGGGATGGTCCGCAAAAGAGTTGTGCGAGAAGGGGTTAAAAACATTGGTGTTGGAACGTGGACGTGATGTTCAGCATATTAAAGATTACCCGACTACCAATATGATGCCCTGGGAGTTTGAGCATCGGAACGAAATGCCTTTCAAAGTAAAGGAAGAAAATCCAGTCGTCAGCAAATGTTATGCATTTCATGAGGATTCAGCCCATTTTTTTGTGAAGGATAAAGAGCACCCGTATATTCAGGAGAAGCCATTCGACTGGATCAGGGGATACCAGGTGGGGGGTAAATCACTGTTATGGGCGAGACAGACACAACGTTGGTCTGATTTTGATTTTGAAGGCCCTGCCAGAGATGGTTTTGCTGTAGATTGGCCGATACGTTACGCCGATTTAGCACCTTGGTACAGTTACGTCGAAAAATTTGCCGGCATTGCTGGAAACCACGACGGACTTCCAGAATTGCCAGATGGTGAGTTTCTGCCCGGGTACCCCTTAAATATTGTTGAAAAGTATTTTAAAGAAAGCGTTCAAAAGAGATTTCCGGAACGCAAGGTAATTTCAGCCCGCTGTGCACACCTCTCTAAGCCCAATCCCATTCACATCGAGCAAGGTCGTGTACAGTGTCAAAATCGGGTACTTTGCCAGCGCGGATGCCCTTTCGGTGGATATTTCAGTTCGAATGCCACGACAATCCCTTGGGCCGCAAAGACCGGAAATATGACCTTACGGCCATTTTCTGTAGTTCACTCCATCCTGTATGATGAACAAAAAGGAAAAGCCGTGGGCGTACGTGTGATTGACACCAATACAAAAGAAGAAATTGATTTTTATGCTAAGCTGATTTTTGTCAATGCGGCGGCAATCAATACAAATTTGATCTTATTGAATTCTACATCCAACCGTTTTCCAAATGGTTTGGGCAACGATAGTGGAGTTTTAGGCAAATACGTTGCCTTTCATAATTATAGTGCACGTATCTATGCCGAGTATGAAGGTTTGTTAGATTTTAAGACCGAAGGGCGGAATCCCGCAGGTGGAGGATATATTCCACGTTTCAGAAACTTGCACAAACAGGAGACCGACTTTTTAAGGGGGTATGCTGCCGGATTCGGCGCTTCGCGCGGTAAACAGTCCGATCGTTCGGGTTTAGGACTTGATCTGAAAAATAATTTGTTAAACCCTAAACTGGGTATTTGGCAGGTCGGATCTCACATGATGGGTGAAACCATACCAAAAGAATCAGGGATGGTTTCATTAGATGGAAGTAAAAAAGATGATTGGGAAATTCCGCTGTTAAAAATTGCTGTCGATTATGATGAGAACGATGAAAAAATGAAAAAAGATTACATCGCTGTCATGACAGAAATGTTTACGGATGCTGGGTTCACAAATATTCGTCCAGATACACGCTGGCAGGCTCCGGGGCTGGATATTCACGAAATGGGCGGAGCTCGTATGGGACGCGATCCGAAGACTTCGGTATTGAACAAATGGAATCAAATGCATGCTGTGAAAAATGTATTTGTCACTGATGGTGCCAGTATGACGTCTACATCAACACAAAATCCTTCATTGACGTATATGGCATTTTCGGCACGGGCTGTCGATTATGCGATCAGCGAAATGAAAAAAGGAAATATCTAAAAGTACTGTACTGGAGAAAGATTTTTTTTTAAAACCTTTCTCCAGTAAAATTAAAATGTTATCTTTCCAACTGGATAACATGTTAAAACCAAGAAATAATAACCAAAAGAAAGACAAGAAATTATAGACAATTAGAAAACCAAAATTGGGAAACCAAAAAAATTTTACAACAAAAGCAAAAGCGATTTAGCTAATTTATTGCGAATTCTGTGAGACAATAATTCCATAGACATTTAGACCTGATGCTATTTATTTTATCGTAAATGAACGCAAAAGGAATCTAATAGGCAATTTTTCAAGCAGCTGATTGCAAAAAAACATCAATTAAGGGAAACTAAATTAAACTAGACGTTCTAAGCTTCAGTTTGCTAAAACGTTTTTATAAACCAAATCACTATTAATATGAGCAAAGTTGACGTAAAATCACTTGCGCAGCTTGGGAAAAAATCAAAACTATTTTTCTCATTAGCTGTCATTGCTGGTACTTTCCAACAAGTCAATGCCGCAGTCGGAACTTCATTCAATTACGAGGGCAAATCCGTCGTGAAAGAGATGAACCATTTGCAGCAACAAGTTAAAGGAAAAGTATTGGATGCTACCGGAAAGCCAATTTCGGGAGTAAACATCGCCGTTAAAGGTACTTCGAAGGGTACACAATCAGATGCCTTGGGTAATTTTACACTAGATGCTAAATCGGGGGATGTACTGGTAGTTTCTTCCATAGGTTACAAAGCCCAGGAAGTCACTGTTTCCGGTACAACAGTTTCTGTGCAATTGGACAATGATCAAAGTCAATTAGACGAAGTTGTCGTTGTAGGGTACGGTACCATGCGTAAATCGGATGTAACAGGTTCTATTGCGATGGTTAAAGGAGCCGACCTGATTAAAGATCAAAGTTTCAGCGCTTTGGACGCCTTAAGAGGAAAAGCTTCGGGGGTAAATATCTTTTCGAATTCAAGCCAACCTGGTGCTAATGCGAATAGAGTTGTTATTCGTGGTGTAGCAACGATCAATTCTTCTTCCAACCCATTATATGTAGTCGATGGAGTAGTGATGGAAGATTTCAATTTGTTGAATCCGAATGATATTGAAAACATAGAGGTTTTAAAAGATGCTTCTTCTGCGGCAATCTATGGTGCGCGCGGAGCAAATGGGGTTATCTTGGTAACCACAAAACGTGGAAACAAAGATGGATCTCGAACGATTAGCTATCAAGGATCGGCGGGTGTTAGCTCAGCTCAGCGGTACATGGATTTGCTCAATGCACAGGAATGGGTGGATGCCTTTATGATTGGGTTGGAAAATGAAAATAAGTACCAAGGAAAGTCATGGTCTTTAGATAAAAAGACGTGGTTTAATGATGCAGACTATTTTGATGCAAATGGCAATCCACTGTATGATACCGATTGGCAACGCGAGGCAACCCGTACGGCCATTTCACATAATCACCAGTTAAATGTGCAACAAGGTGATGAAAAATCATCTGTTGGTGCATTTTTGAATTATACGGATCAACAGGGAATCATGAACAATACCTGGAATAAGCGGATCAATGCAAAAATGGCTTATGATGCAAAACCGACAACATGGCTCTCTACAGCAATTAATTTAACCGTCAATCACACCTGGGGTCGTTATACGCCGGAAGACGGTGGTGGACAGGAAGCGCGTCGTACCATGATCGAGATGATTCCTTGGTATCCTGTTTATGATAAAAATGGACTCTATACAAATTCTGCGTCGTCTACGGTAGCCGAAAAATTAAGTTTTGAAGGAATGGCCAATCCGGTTTCCATTTTGGATTTGCAAAAACGCCTACGCTACAATACACAGATTTTTGGAAATGCGGCATTAACGTTTCATCTGGCCGATGGATTGGATTTGAAAACGCAATTGGGGATTGATCACCATAGAAAAGACTATAAAGGATACTCTTCAAAATTATTAAATAATATTTCCAGACCAAATGGCTGGGCGGAACGTTCGCATACGAATACCCTGTATTGGCAGGAAGAAACCTATCTGACCTATAATAAGCAATTTGATAAACATCGCATCAATGCGATGGCAGGTCTGTCGTGGCAAAAGAAGACCTATGACTACGATAAAATGCGGACGGAAGGATTCCCAGATGATTTCTATGAGTATAATCGAATGAACCTAGGTGTAACGCCAGCTACGCCTGAATCATTCTATAATGATTGGGCGATGAATTCGTATTTCTTGCGGGCAGCATACTCGTATGATAATCGCTACTCTGCAACAGTTACAAGTCGTTATGATGGTTCATCCAAATTTGGCAAGAACAATAAATACGCATTTTTCCCTTCATTAGGTTTGGCTTGGAATGTGTCCAACGAGGAATTTTTAAAGGATAATCAGACCATTAGCAACTTGAAGCTGCATACAAGTTACGGTTTGACAGGGAACTCTGAAATTGATCCTTATCGATCGTTATCAATCGTAGACGCTGGTACAATTTTATTAAATAATACACGGGCGCCCTGGTCTTATGTCAGCACGATTTCAAATGAAGATTTAAAGTGGGAGAAAACTGCACAGTTTGATGTTGGGGTGGAATTGGGTTTACTTCAAAATCGTCTAAATTTTGATGTTTCTTATTACCGTCGAAAAACAACAGACCTACTGTTGGAGACACCTATACCAAGAGCGACCGGTTTCAAATCCGTCATGAAAAATATCGGCGCCGTACAAAATCAAGGTCTGGATATGATGATTACCGGTACGATTGTGACCAATGAGAATTTTGATTGGAAAGCATCTTTGAACGCCAACTACAACAAGAATAAGGTATTGAAATTGGGAGAGAACAATGCAGATATCTTAAAGAACGATTGGGTCGGTGGTGCAAATAGTGTGATCCGCGTTGGCGAAAACCTCAACAGCTTCTACGGCTATAGAAGGTTAGGTGTCTACACGCAAGCAGACGTTGATGCTGGAAACGCTACGGTGAAACAAATTGGGCGTGCAAAACGCACAACCGAAAAAGAAATTATCGGTAAAGGTCTACCAGATTGGACCGGTAGCTTAATCAACAACTTGCGTTATAAAAACTTCGACTTTACGTTAGATCTACAATTTGTGAAGGGAGTTGATGTCATGCAACAATTCTTCCATTCAACGTATGACCGTTTTGGCATTACCAATGGTCTAAAAGAAATCCTGACGGATGCGTATAACGGTTCAAATCCAGAAACCAAACAACAAGCGATCTACCTGACCAATGGAGGGCATGCTGGTCAGGACACCAATGTGGACGATGCTTGGGTTGCGGATGGTTCTTATGTGCGTGTAAATTTGATACAATTTGGCTATACGTTTAATTCGGACGTACTAAAGCGGATGGGCTTATCGAGACTGCGTATCTACGCGAATGCGAATAATCCATTCTTATTCACTTCAAAAGATTTTAAAGGTTACGACCCGGAAAGTACTTCTCAGTATGATCCAGAAATGACTTCTCAATTTACTGCACAAGGGAATGGAAAATTTGGACAAAACATGACCTTTTTCTCCTATCCTAGAGCGAAAACATTCTCTTTGGGTGTTAATGTTACATTTTAATGCATAGAATTTAAAAAGATGAAGAATAAATTATTTCTGTTGTTATTGGCCGGACTGGCTCTCACAACATCCTGTAATAAATTTTTGGACGAAAATCCTAGCTCTAACCTGTCATTAATTAGTTATTATGAAAATGAAGGACAGGCCGAAGCAACTGTAAATGCACTTTACCGTCGGGGTTCACCATTACGTTATTCTACAACAGGTTCCTATCTAGGTTCTACGGCTTCCATTAATACCATTTTAACCGGGTATTTTACGAATAGTTATGAAGGGCAAGAGCGTGTCACCTTGTTTGCGCGTGAGTTGACGCGACAACAAAATACGAGCGTAATATCCCCGACAATGAATACGATTTGGGATGGAGCTTACGAAGCCATTAATATCGCTAATGCAGGTGTAAAGTATATCCCGCAGATAAACATGGTCAATGAGACCAAGAAAAATACCTTATTGGCTGAAGCCAAATTTTTTAGAGCCTACAACTACTTTTATCTTGTCAAGACATTTGGAGCAGTGCCCTTGTATACACTCCCGAATGAGACATTGAACGATCCACTTTATCTAGAACGTACCGAGGCGACGAAAATCTATGAATTGATAGAGACAGACCTGAAAAGTGCTGTAGAGGTACTGCCAGCCAAGACGTTTGCAGACAATGGTCATCGTATTACAAAATACGTGGCGGCAATGCTGTTGGCAGATGTTTATTTGCAGCAAAGTAAATTTGCCGATGCGGCTACTATGGCTAAGATTGTGGTTAACTCGCCGCACAAGATGACACAAAATACGGACTTTGCAGAAAATAGTGCCTACAACTTGTTGCGTCGTACGGATAATCTGGATGAGGTCATCTATGCGCAAGAATTTGATGATATTATTGCCAATAGTGGGGCGCGAACAGCCACTGCTTTTAGCTCGTCCGCAGTTTCGGTATTTACTACTTATTCTATATTTGAGCGTGTTTTTGGTCCTACGAAACAGTTTTTGAATGTTTACGATAAAGATGATTTACGGATCAAACCTAACCAGTTCTATCACTGGTCTTATACCAATCCGATTAATGGTAAAAAATGGACTTCAGAAGATGCTGGTATATGGTATTATGTCGATGAGCAAGCTCTGTTGACGACAGGAAGAGGGACAAAGGACTGGAATTTTTACCGTTATCCAGAAGCTTTGTTAACTGCGGCCGAAAGTATCGCTAAAACAACCGGAGTCAGTGCTGAAGCAGCAGGATATTTAGCACAGGTCAAAGCACGTGCGAACACAGCTGGAAAATCTGTTGCTGCTTTCACGGCAGAACTACAAGGATTGTCAGCAGAAAATTTTGTCAAAGAATGTTGGAAAGAACGTCTACGCGAATTACCGCTGGAATACAAAATGTGGGATGATATTGTACGTACAAAGATGTTCCCTGTAATCTCCACAACAGAAGCCGGAAAAGTAGATTTTGTTCCGCTAATCGGTGCGAAAAACGCATCTGGTGCGACATTTAAAGAATCCGATCTCTTATGGCCTATTTCACCTGATGAGATTCAACGCAACAATAAATTGACTCAGAATCCAGGGTATCAATAGATCTTTCAATAGTAGTCATGGCTATCAAAATGGATAGCCAGGATTATCTAAACTGATTTATAGGTGAAAATCCCGAATCAGCAAAGTTATTTAGAAGCAGCGCTTTGTCTAATGCTCCTTCGCGCAAAAAACTCAATCTGATTGTTCACAATCGGCCGGGCAACAGAGACACATAAAAAAAGCCGTTAAGATTGATCTTAACGGCTTTTTTGACGCTATCGCCAATATTATATATCTACGACCACATCCATTTTAAAGTCATCATCTTTTAGATGAACAATCTCAGTTGCTTTTTCGTAGTTAGTTGATTTCTTGGAGAAGAAATCATGCTGTGTTGTCTCGGTATTCAATCCATTCAATACGATTGGATTGACCTGTTTTACTTCGAAGATCGGATCAAATCCAAGATTCATTAACGCTTTGTTGGCATTATAACGAACATATTCTTTCACCTCGGCAGTTAAGCCCACTTCGGTATAGATCTCTTCGGTATATTTCAATTCATTCTCATACAAATTGTAAAGAAGTGCCAAGAAACGTGCTTTGACCTGATCTTGATTTTTTAACTTTTTGAATTGATCTTGAGCGATCAATCCTACGAATACGCCATGTATGGATTCGTCAGCGATGATTTTTTTAATGATATCAGCTGATGCGACCATCTCGCCTTGCCCACATAACCATAACGGTAGGAAGAATCCTGAATAGAACAGGAAGGACTCCAATAATACCGAAGAAGCCATCGCCATATAGATTTCTTCTTCTGAAGCATCTTCTTTATCGATCGCACGATAATAACCATCGATTGTTTGCGCTTTGTATTGTAAGTATTTATTTTGCTGAACCCATTCGAAAATATCGTTGATTTCAGCGGTTGTAGAAACTGTCGTGAAAATAGTGGAATACGATTTTGCATGGATAGCTTCCATCATACACATATAGGACAATACTGCTTTATTCTGTAATGTGTCGATATGATCGATGATCTTAGGCATACCCGTATGACTCTGAAGGGTATCCAATAAGGTTAAGCCACCCAATGCTTTTTTATACGCATCTTTCATTTCTGGACTGATACGTTTCCAACTATCAATATCTTTCGATGGAATGTATTCTGTGTCGATCCAGAATTGACGGATATTTTGTTCCCAGAACATTAATACATAATCGTTCTCGGGGGTATTCCAGTTGACGGCTTTATATGTTTTACTCATTTTTAGTTTAAAGTATTAGGCATTTAGTTTACCAAATCGCAAAATTAAGCTGAACAAGAGACACATTCGTCAATCGTTGATTTTCTTGTCCGTGTATAGTAAAGGGATTTTAACCCTAGTTTATGTGCATAGATATAATATCTCGATAAATCTCTCGTCGAATCTTTTGAGTTGGTATGCAAAATAGTGGATACACCCTGATCGATATGACGTTGAATGACTGAAATCAGCTTCAATACTTTGAATTGATCCATATCATATGCCGATTTGAAATAGAAATAATT
The DNA here is from genome assembly GCF_031455655.1 of Sphingobacterium sp. 2149. Taxonomy (NCBI): domain Bacteria; kingdom Pseudomonadati; phylum Bacteroidota; class Sphingobacteriia; order Sphingobacteriales; family Sphingobacteriaceae; genus Sphingobacterium; species Sphingobacterium sp. 2149. The sequence goes on from NZ_JAVDTD010000010.1 coordinate 96,581, forward strand.
ATCATTTGTCAAATATGGCATTGGATAGTAAGTTGTGCTGTCGCCATATTCACGTATTTCAATGATATCTACAATAGGCATAACCGATGCAGTAGCATTCATGATATAGGAAGTCGACTGATTTGGAGCAATAGCCAAGCGATAAGCATGGTAGATGCCATGTTCTTTGATTTGTGCTTTTAACGCCAACCAATCTTCCACCGTTGGAATATGTATACCTTCGAATAACTCCGTTACCTTCGCTGTCTTTGGCATGTAATCGCGGTTGACATAGTTGTTGAAATAGGTGCCATCAGCATAGGCTGATTTTTCAAATCCAACAAATGTTTTACCACGTTCTTTGGCAATTTCCATGGATGCTTCCAATGAATAATAGTTCATCATCATAAAGAACGTATTGGCAAAATCCAATGCTTCGTTCGATTCGTACATGATGAAGCTTTTTGCAAGATAACCGTGTAAGTTCATCGCACCTAGCCCTACGGAATGCAACTCGCGATTTGCTTTTGCAATCGAAGGGACCATATCAATATTGGTTACGTCTGTAACGACAGTTAAAGCACGCATAGCCGTTTTTACGGTTTCTTTGATGCGTTTGTTGTCCATTACAGTTGCAATATTCAATGAACCAAGATTACAGGAGATGCCATAACGGATCGTGTCTTGTTTGCCATAGATCTCAATGTCGGATACTTGAGATACCTGCATGATCTCCGTACATAGGTTAGAGAATTTTACCTGACCGATTTCATTCAACGCATGGACACGGTTGGTATTCTCTTTAAAAAATATATACGGGTAACCGGATTCTTTTTGTGTCTGTGCAATCTTAACCAAGAGGTGACGGGCATTGATCTTTTTCTTTTTTACGTTTGGATTCGTGATCAATTCGTCGTACATTTTGTCCATATCCATCTCGTCCAAGAATTGTCCATACTCTTGCATGACGGTATGTGGGTAGATCAAATAGCAAGGCTCATCTTTTTCTGCCAATTCCATGAATTTATCAGGCACGATAATACCGATAGACAAGGATTTGATACGTACCTTTTCATCGACATTGATCTTTTTACAATCCAAAAACTCTTCAATATCGGAGTGGAAAATATTGAGATATACGGCACCTGCACCCGGACGCTGTCCCAATTGATTGGCATAGGAGAATGTATCTTCCATGATTTTCATAATAGGAAGTACACCACCCGCACGACCTTCAACACCTTTAATTGCCTCGCCACGAGCACGGATTTTCGAGATATTGAAGGATACGCCACCACCGATAGAAGATAACTTCATAGCAGAATCAACAGCGTAACCAATACCATTTAAGTTGTCACCGATTTCATCAAGGAAACAAGATACCAATTCTCCCGAGCGTTTCTTTCCTGCATTTAAGAATGTAGGTGTCGCTGGTTGGTATTCTTGATTGATCATGATTTCGGCGTATTCAATTGCTTTTTTTACACCTTCTTCTCTTGCCAAGAATAGTGAAACAGCAACAACGCGGTCTTCATAGCGCTCTAGGAACTTCTCACCAGAATCGTCACGCAAAGCGTAGCTCTGGAAGAATTTGAAGGCCGCCATAAAAGATTCAAAACGGAATTTTTTAGCGTATACATAGTTGAATACTTCTTCCATCTCTTCAAATGTAAACCATTGGTAAAAGTCAATATAATAGTTATTCTCTACCAAATAGTCTATTTTTTCTTTCAATGTATAAAAGAACACCGTGTTCTTATTTACATATTCTAAGAAATAGGCACGAACTGCTTCCTTATCTTTATGTAAGCTGAATTCGTCATCATGCTTAATCATGATTTCATTATTAAGCAATATCCAGTTTTTTGCTACTTCGTTTGCTACCATCGCAAAAGTTCTTTAAGATGTCAATAAATTGATTAATGTCTTCCATTGTTCCGGACAGTTCAAATTTGAATGCCAGTGGAATGTCGAAATCTTGTGAAATGCGATCAGCTGCTAAGCCATAATTCGGCCCCCAATTGCGATTACCGCTGGAAGTAACAGAATAGATGTTTTTAGCTTCGCGTTTCATGAATTCTACTGTATTTTCGGGTACCTGCCCAAAATTTGTGGTGAAAGTGACCAAATGTCCAGGTTCTTTTACCGTCAAATCGGGGGTTATTTTATGGATTTGCCAGCCTGTTATTTGAGCGACCTTATCCATAAAACGCTGTACGTTGCCCGTTTTGGAATCATAATAAATGTGTATCATGTTGTTGTTTGGTTTAAATGATACGCTGAATTTATTAAAGTGCAATGGCAGCCAATTCTTCTGGTTTAAAGCCAATGATACGGTGTTGAATCTCTTCATTTTCCAACACAATTACAGTAGGAACTGTGCGGATTTTGAATCTTGCGGCCAAGTCTGGTTCATCAAAAGGATTAACCGTTTCATATTGGATACCTTTTTGATCCAAATAAGCCGATACTTGTGCACAAGGGGCACAATCGTTTTTCTCAAATTTGATAATTCTTGCCATGTTACTTGTTTATTTTTTTTATTCCAATCTTTATAGAAAAACTCGGAACGAAGTTAATTGTATCAATTTTAATAGGGGAGCCCGATCCTAAGGTTAGGCCGGGCATTGAAAACAGACAATTATCAAATAGAACGGTCCGTTTCCGATACGTAAAAAACTTCATTGAGTTGCTAATTCTTTTATTAGCTTAACAAATATCCTACATTTTCCTGCTATGCGGTAGGTTGACTTTTCCACATTTTGGGTAAAAGTTTAACAGAGCATGCGTTTGTAGAAGATTGTTGTGGTTAAGTTGTTGATTTTGTTAGTATTAAGAATGTGGATAACTTTAAATTGGTAATTTTTACCGCTATTTTACAAATGTTTTAAGTTTAATTTGAGTGTCATAAAAAAGCTACAAATCTTGCTTCTTAATGAAAGTTTTATTATTTTATTTTGCCTTAATTTGAAAAATAAATTTATGAAGAAACTATTCTATGGTCTCTTGCTGTTAACTTCACTACAAACGCAAGCGCAGGAAAACATTACCTTTCAAAAACCCTCTACTGAAATTCTGGCGTTAGCGGATTATGTACGCCCTCCTCAGCTGAAAATTTCAGGCGATAAAAATTGGATGCTTTTTACATTCCGCCCGACTTATAAAAGTCTAGCTGAATTGGGGCAGGAAGAAATGAAACTGGCGGGATTAAGGATTAATCCGAAAACATATATGGAGAGTTCAACGCTCTTTTACGATAAGATAGCCTTAAAAAAAATCGATCAAAATGTTGAATATACTGACTTTGCCGGGATGCCAGAAAAGGCTGCATTATCCAATTTTATGTTTTCTCCGGACAATAAGTGCTTGGCATTCAGCAATAGCAATGATAGTGGTACAGCTTTATTTGTCGTTGATCTCGCTACGCGGAACGTCAAACAGTTAACCAATTACAATTTGAATGGAACAATGACGGCACCTTTTCAATGGTTGAAAAATTCGTCAGGTTTAATGATCACCAGTCTGCCGCAGGATAGGCCTGCACTATTGGATCCTTCCAAAGATTTGCCGAAAGGGCCGGTTGTTTCAACAAGCGATGGAAAGGTTTCTCAGTTGAGAACGTATCAGGACTTGCTGAAGAGCCCGTTGGACGAGGCAAACTTTGAAACATTGGCACAGTCGAATCTGCAAATTGTGGATCTTAACGGCAAAATTTCCTCTTTTAAAGACAAAGCCATTTATACAGGGATCAGCTTTTCCCCGAATGGCGAATATGTGATGGTATCAACGATCGCGAAGCCCTATTCGTATGTGGTTCCGCTTTCGTATTTTCCACAGAAGATACATATCTATGATCGGTCAGGTAAGGAAATCGCACTTGTAAATGAGGTGCCTTTAACGGAAGTTATGGCAAAGGGCTTTTCATCTACACGCGCTGGAAAACGGGCCTGGCATTGGAGGAGCGACCAACCTGCTACGTTAGCCTATGTTGAAGCCCTTGACGGTGGGGATGCGAATAATAAAACGGAGTTTCGGGATGCCTTATATACCTTGTCATACCCTTTCAAGGGGGCGGGAAAGCTTATTTTCAAAACCAAAGACCGTTATGCAGGTGTAGTATGGGGCAATGAGAAGTATGCTTTGGTTCATTCGCAATGGTATGATACTAGAAATAAAAAAACTTTTGTGGTTAATCCTTCCACGGGAGAATCCAAACTGTTGCACGATCGGAACAGTCAGGACGTGTATAATGATCCTGGCGACGTGTATACGGAAAGAAATAGCTTGGGCACTTACGCTATGTATATAGATAAGGATAAGGTCTTATTTGTGGGCAAGGGGATTACTAAAGATGGCGAGTTTCCCTTTGTGGATGAACTCAATTTACACTCTTTAAAGAAAAAGCGAATTTACACTGCAGCAGCATCCGCACTACAAGAACGTATTAGCCAAATAGTAAATCCCAAAACAGGTGACTTATTAATTTCGCTTCAATCAGCATCGATCTACCCCAATTATTTCATGAAAAATATGAAATCAGGGAAACAGACGACACTAACAGCTCTTGAAAACCCGTTCAAATCCTTGGAAAAAGTTCATAAAGAGATTTTGAATTACAAACGTAACGATGGGGTAGAACTTTCGGGAACGCTTTATCTGCCTGCCGGTTATGATTTTAATAAAAAGGAAAAATTGCCATTGCTCATGTGGGCTTACCCAAGGGAATACAAGGATAAGCATACCGCTGGACAGAGCACGGCCAACCCTAAGGAGTTTACATTCCCAAGTTATGGTTCTTTTATCTATTGGGTATCCAAAGGGTATGCTGTATTGGATAATGCTGCCTTCCCAATTGTTGGAGAAGGGACAAAAGAACCGAATGATACTTTTGTTGAGCAACTTGTGGCCAATGCTGAGGCAGCAATCGATGCGGTAGACCGGCTGGGCTATATCGATCGAAAAAAAGTTGCGGTAGGCGGGCATTCCTATGGTGCATTTATGACAGCGCATTTGTTGTCCAATTCTAAATTGTTTGCAGCGGGAATAGCGCGTTCTGGAGCATATAATCGAACCTTAACGCCATTCGGTTTTCAAAGTGAGCAGCGAAACTTCTGGGATGATCCCGCATTGTACATGACCATGTCTCCTTTTGTAAGTGCCGATCGGATGAAAACGCCACTGTTATTGATTCACGGTGGAGCAGATAATAATCCCGGGACGTTTACTTTGCAGACAGAGCGCTATTTCCAGGCGCTGAAAAATTTGGGAGCTCCTGTGCGCATGGTGATTTTGCCGCGTGAAGCGCATGGATATGTTGCCAAAGAAAATATCTTCCATCTATTGTGGGAGCAGGATCAGTTTTTGCAAAAATACTTAAAAAATTAACTGTCTGGCCGAAACTATTGTGATCCGGACAAGACGCTGTTTTAAGAAAAAAGGGACTACTGTCAGTCCCTTTTTCTGTGCAATAAATTTTGCTTGACTATCAAGCATCGTACCTATTTGCTCGCTTTAACCGTAAAGGGTACGACATATGCTCCCCACTCCAAGGAGACTGTTCCCTGTGGACTGGCATTAATCTTAAATTGTTCCTGTGAGGTACTTGCTGTTGCATTACTGACGGAAATGCTTAAGGCGTCTTCTTTGGAATCATATTTCGTTCCCCACTGATTCCAAACTTTATTGAACATGATCGTTGTTTCATGTTCGCCCGGGATACTGTAAAGACTATATTTTCCAGCGGCCAATTTCTTGCCTTCAACCAATACATCTTTATCGAATTCGATCGTGGTGGCTTCATTTGCTCCGGTTCGCCATACTTTACCGATAGGGGCAACATCAACACCCAATTGACGGCCTTTCAATGATGGACGGCTGTAATTGATGTCGATTGTGATGCCATCGACCGTAGTCACCTTGGTGTTGTCAGGAGGACTTGGTCGTTTACTTTTGTCTGTCTGCGCAAAGGTAAGCTGACCTATTAAGGTCAGAATTGCTAAAATCACTACTCTCATATGTGCTTATTTTTTTGATTAAACAATTAAATATAAGATTTTTATGTGATGAAAATTTTCCGTTTTATTAGAACTTTACGAAATCATGACCGGTCGGTCTTAGGCGCTATGAGTTGTAACCTGGAAATAGATAAAAATAAAAAGCCAGCGTTTTAAGCGCTGGCTTTTTATTTTTATACCAAATACTCGAATAATGTTTGGTCTTTGTTGATCTCAATGACATCAAACTTATATTCTTTCATGCGTTCAATCAATGTTGTATAATCTTCGGGTTTGTTGAGCTCGATGCCGACTAGCGCGGGCCCCCTTTCTCGCTCAGTCTTTTTGATAAACTCAAATCGTGTAATATCATCTTTAGGTCCCAATACTTCGGATACGAAAAGTTTCAATGCGCCAGGCCTTTGCGGGAAACGAACGATGAAATAATGTTTGTAACCTTCATAAAGTAAAGACAGTTCTTTGATTTCACTCATACGGTCAATATCATTATTTCCACCGGATATGATACAGACGACTTTCTTTCCTTTAATTTCATCTTTGTGGAACTCGAGCGCTGCTACGGAAAGTGCTCCTGCAGGTTCGACGACAATTGCATCCTTATTATATAGTTCTAAGATACAGGTACAGATTTTTCCTTCAGGAATAGAACGCGTATCATCCAGCAGTTGTTTGGCGATTTCGAATGTTGTGGTACCGATTTTTTTAACAGCGGCCCCATCAACGAATTTGTTAATATGTTCAAGTTCAATCGGTGCGCCATGTGTCAGGGCAGCTTGCATGGAAGGAGCACCTTCGGGTTCTACACCATAACATTTAATTGCTTTGTTTTTATTTTTAAGGTAATAGCTAGCGCCTGCAGCCAGACCGCCACCACCAATAGGAATAAACATAGCGTCCATATCGGGTAGATCCTGCAAGGCTTCAACAGCAACGGTGCCCTGACCTTCTACAATTTTGAGGTCATCAAAAGGAGGGATAAAAGTCATGCCGTACTCTGCTGTATAAGCTAGCGCAGCCTTTTGGCAGTCGTCAAAGGTGTCGCCGGTTAAGATGATTTCTACATTGCCATTACCCCACATTTCGGTTTGCGAAATTTTCTGGCGTGGTGTCGGACCGGGCATAAATATCACCCCTTTGATATCGAGTTTATTACAGGAGAAAGCGACGCCTTGTGCATGATTACCTGCGCTTGCGCATACAACACCAAGCTGCCGCTCTTCTTCTGTAAGTGAAATAATCTTATTATAGGCTCCTCGTAACTTGTACGAACGTACGACCTGTAGGTCTTCTCGTTTGAGGTAAACTTCGGCGCCATATTTTTCGGATAAATGCCTGTTATACTGTAAGGGGGTGCGATTGACCACAGACTTGATGCGTTCAAGTGTGGCCTCGGAGTCGATATTTAAGGTTGAAAGATTCATTGTTAGAGGATTGCCCAGTTAAGGTAGGTAAGAAAATGCAGATATCCGCTATTATACTAAAGATTCTACCGCTACTGTGTGTTTAAATATAGTTGATTTTTTTTTGAAGAAAAAAGGCTGCATGAGCAGCCTTCCTTTTCTAGATTTTTTCTTGGACGAGGCTTTTCAGGTCATCATCACAAATATTTTTCTTTTCGTCGGCCAGAACCAAAAAGCGTTGATAGCAATCTGCTAGATCGTCCTTTTCAAGGTGAAATCCTAAGCGCTCTAAATGGTGTTTAAGTGCATGTCTTCCAGAACGGGCCGTTAAAATGATATCAGCTTCCAACAAACCAACATCTTCTGGTCTGATAATCTCATAGTTTTCGCGATGCTTTAAGAATCCATCCTGGTGGATGCCTGAGCTATGTGCAAAGGCATTGCGACCTACAATAGCTTTATTTGGCTGCACAGGCATATTCATCATTTCACTTACCTTGCGGGATAAGTAGGTAAACATGCGGCTATCAATATTCGATGTTAAACTTCCAAATGCTTGCTTGTGTACCTTAAGGATCATAGCCACTTCTTCCAGCGACGTGTTACCAGCACGCTCACCGATACCGTTTATTGTACATTCTACCTGACGGGCACCATTTTGTATCGCAGCGACGGAATTTGCCGTTGCAAGTCCCAAGTCATTATGGCAATGAGCGGAAATGATCGCTTGATCAATATTGCGTACATGTTCTTTCAGATACTTGATTTTTGATCCATATTGGTCCGGTAAACAATAACCGTTTGTATCAGGAATATTAACGACAGTAGCTCCGGCAGCAATGACCGATTCCACCATTTTAGCTAGAAATTCTAAGTCTGCGCGACCAGCATCTTCTGCATAAAACTCGACATCCTCAACATAGGACTTAGCATGTTTTACAGCGGAAACAGCTCGTTCTAAAATTTCTTCTCGTGTGCTATTGAATTTATATTTGATATGCATGTCCGAAGAGCCTATACCCGTATGGATGCGCGGGCGTTTGGCGTATTTTAATGCTTCGGCAGCGACATCAATATCGTTTTTATTGGCACGGGTCAATGCACATATAATGACATCGTTCACGGCTTTAGACAATTCTACCACCGATTGAAAATCACCGGGGCTAGACACTGGGAAACCAGCTTCGATAATATCAACGCCCAGTTTTTCTAAGTCCTTTGCGATCTCAATTTTCTCTGGAGTAGTTAATTGGCATCCGGGTACCTGTTCGCCATCACGCAATGTGGTGTCGAAGATGTAAAGATGATTAGGATCGTGTAACATAATTTCTTAATTCAAAAGATTTATAAACTAAATATGTAAGAAGCAATGCATTTAAAGTGCCCGAGCAAAGGCTTGCGGCATCTGATTCCCAATACTCACTACTTCATTACTCATATCTCAATACTATTTAATAAACTCCAACACTTTTTGCCCCATTTCTTGGGTGCCTAAAATTTTTGAAGCTTCTGTGCTACTGTTTGCAATGTCACCGGTTCTCCAACCAGCTTTTAATGTTTCAGCTACAGCATGGGTAACTGTTTTAGCTTCTTCCTGTAGGCCAAAGCTAATATCAAGCATCAAGGCTGCAGATAATATTGACGCAAGTGGATTTGCTTTATTTTGTCCAGCGATATCGTGCGCAGAGCCATGTATAGGTTCGAAGAAGCCTGTGCCATCGCCTACGGAAGCGGAAGCCAACATACCCATGGATCCTGCAATTTGCGAAGCCTCGTCTGTTAGGATATCACCAAAAAGATTGGCGGTTAAAACAACATCAAACTTCTTTGGATTTTTAACCAATTGCATGGCGGCATTATCAATAAACATGTGATCTGTTTCAACATCTGGATATTCTTTTGCGATTTCTTGTACAACTTCTCTCCAAAGACGTGAAGTTTCCAAAACATTAGCTTTATCAACAGAGCATAATCTTTTATTACGTGTGCGCGCTGCCTCGTAAGCTTTACGTGCGATACGTTCAACTTCGTAACGGTGGTAATTCATCAAATCTGACGCAAAGGTGTTGTCCTCATTGCGATTTTTCTCGCCAAAATATACATCGCCTGTTAATTCACGAAAGAAAAGGATATCTGTCCCTTGAAGAATTTCTGGCTTTAAGCTTGAAGCATCCAACAATTCATCAAATAATAATATCGGGCGAAGATTAGCATAAAGACCCAGCTCTTTACGTATCTTTAGTAAACCCTGTTCAGGTCTAACTTTAGCAGATGGGTCATTATCATACTTGATATGGCCAATGGCACCGAAAAGGATCGCATCAGAAGCTTTTGCTTTCGCTAATGTCTCGTCAGGTAGCGGATTGCCAGTAGCTTCAATCGCCGTATGGCCCATGATGGCTTCATCGAAGCTAAATTCATGACCATAATTTTCACCGATTTTTTCTAGAACTTTTTTACCCCAAGTGGTTACTTCTTGGCCGATGCCATCTCCAGGTATGATTAAAATATTTTTTTTCATTGTTTTATAACTATTGAGCTGTTAGTCTCTAAATGCTAACCGCTAACATCTATTTTCTATTCTAACTGGTCGTTTTCCACATTTTTTATGTGGAAAAAGCCTCTTTTTTGTGGATAACTCTGGTTATCGCTTTCACTTCTCCCTTTTCCAACACCATTTTCTTATCAATGCACGTTGGTAGCTGAGCGTGGAAATGCCCTACATAGATGAGGGTTTGGCCGCTTTTACTCAGATCATCGATGACGTCGTTGAAATACTGTGTCTGCTCTTTGTCAAGCCCCTGACATGGTTCGTCCAAAATCAACAATTCAGGATGTTTCACGATCGTGCGGGCCAGTAGAACCAAACGTTGTTGGCCTAGGGGTAATGATCCCAATGTTTTATGTTTAACCTCTTTGAGGTCAAAAAAATGAAGAATTTGCTCCAGCTTCTGCTGTTGTTCAAATCCTAATCGTTGATAGAGGCTCATGGAATTAAAGAATCCCGAAGCGATGGTCTGTCCAACGTTGGCATTCATATCGTAGTACCAATGTAATTCTGGCGATATGATCCCCAAATGTTCTTTGATGTCCCAGATACTTTCTCCAGATCCTCTTTTTTTACCGAAAAGATAGATGTCATTGGCATAGGCCTGGGGATGATCTCCATTGATTAAACTAAGCAAAGTTGATTTTCCAGAGCCATTATGACCTTGCAGTAGCCACTTTTCACCAGCTTTTACCTCCCAGTCTATGTTTTTTAGAACTTGTTTTTCTCCATAAGAGATATTAATCTTGTTCATCTTTACCATGATCTGAGAAGAAACTTCTGGCGCTCGTTGCAGAAAATAAGGCAGTGCCTTTCTCGTTCGGCGTAACCCTCTGGATAGCTCTTCGCTACGTTGACGAATAACGATCTTGCCCTCCTGAATTTCTGCGAAGCGATTGATGCAGCTGGGGTATTCCTCATCATTACTAATAAGCAACAACGACACACCTTTATTTGCCAACTGATCAAAAATGTGATTGAGGTCTTGCCGAGACTGTACGTCTAAACCTGTATAAGGTTGATCAATGATAAGGACCTCAGGCTGGAGCCATAGCGCCTTGATCAATTGTAGTCTTTTATGCTCCCCACTGGAGAGTTCGATCAACTGTTGATCTTTGAAATTTTCAAAACCAAAAATTGTCAGATAGTTGCGTACGTCGTCAAAAGAGAGTTGTTCCTCCTGTGCAAAATGTTTCAACTCTGCAAAAACAGTTAACGTATCGTTTTTCGCGAATTTGTTGTAGCGCTGTTGATAATAAAAGTTGCGGTCGCCTTCCAGATTGGTAAACTGAAACCAATTGGAAACATAGTGAATTTTTGAAGAAAGGGGATTGTTGGAGCCGAGGTTGAATTCGATTTTTCCTTCATATTTTATTTGACCGGCAATTGCTTTTGCAAGCGTTGTTTTTCCGGTACCACTCGGTCCTCCTAAGATCCATTGTTCACCCTTAAAAATTTGCCAATTTAAATCTTGCAATACGATATCTCTACCGTACTGAACAGTTAAATTGGCAATATGGACGACAGGATCTACCATTGTCTGTTTACTTCAAATGCTTTGATTAAATCTTTTTGGTTAAGGATAAAATCGATATCATCATATCCATTAATCAAGCATGATTTTTTGTATGGATTGATTTCAAATTCAAACTGATCGCCTGTTTCTTTCAACATGACTGTTTGTTTTTCCAGGTCGACGATAATTTCTGTATTAGGATTTTGATGTACTAATTCGAATATTTTCCCTAAAAACTCTTCTGGAACTTGAATGGGCAAAACCCCATTATTCAGCGCATTTCCTTTGAAGATATCTGCAAAGAATGAACTGATAACAACGTCAAAACCATAGTCTTGAATAGCCCAGGCAGCGTGTTCGCGACTAGAGCCACAGCCAAAGTTTTTCCCCGCAACCAATATTTTTCCCGAATAGGTCGGGTTGTTCAATACGAAATCCGTTTTGGGCTGATTGTCTGATTCATAGCGCCAATCACGGAATAAATTATCTCCAAATCCTTCGCGCGTTGTCGCTTTTAGAAAACGCGCTGGAATGATCTGATCGGTATCAATATTTTCAATAGGTAGTGGAACTACCCGTGAAGTTAAAGTTTCAAATTTTTTCATTTTTTCAAAGTCAAAATAAAAAACGGAGCTGAGTCTATTAGCCCTCCGTTTTTTATCTGTTTTATTTTTTGTCGAACGCTAATTGTTCAAAACCTTTTCTCTTTGCTTTTCATACTCCTCTTTGGTAATGAGCTTGTCATCGTACATCTTTTTTAGCTCTTGTAATTTAGCTGACAATGATGTGTCTGTTGACTCTTTTTTTGCTCCGCTACCTAGAGGTATCAATTCATACGTATGTTGCTCTTTATATTTCATGGTCCATAGAAATGGAACGAGTACAAATATCCCCCCGATGATAGCACCGACGTCAGCTTTTTCATTTCTAGAAAAACTGGTAATAAAAGGCTCATAACCTTCTTTTTCTATTTTCAAGTCAGTTGTGCTGCCAACGATTTTGGTGTCTTTATAAGAATACGGTGTTGTACCCGCATACTCTCCTTGAATATAAACTTTTGCCCCAACTGGATTTGATTGAATCAATGTTTTGCTCGCACAACTGGTAAAAAGTGTAGCCCCCGCTAAGATGATAGATGTGATTTTAGTAGTACTTTTCATTTTTGGATTAATATATTTTACGCTTTATTTTTTTTAGATCAACTCTCTCACATCTGTTACTTTACCTGTTACAGCCGCAGCGGCTGCTGTTAAAGGAGATACCAGCATGGTGCGTGCATTAGGCCCTTGACGTCCTTCGAAGTTTCTATTTGAAGTCGAAACGCAATATTTGCCAGCAGGGATTTTATCTTCGTTCATCCCTAGACATGCCGAGCATCCTGGTTCGCGTAGCTGGAATCCCGCTGCCTCAAATATTCTATCCAAGCCTTCTTCTTTGGCTTGTTTTTCTACTTGTTTTGAGCCTGGTACAATCCATACTTCAACGTCCTGTGCTTTCTGCTTACCCTGTACGAATGAAGCAACTTCACGTAAGTCTTCGATACGGGAATTGGTACAACTTCCGATGAAGACGTAATCAACACGGTTGCCTAACACTGTTGAATCGTCTTTAAAGCCCATGTAGTCTAATGCTTTTTGATACGACGGTCTTTCTGATTCTGGCTGAGCAGTAGTTGCTGGAATATGTTCTGCAATTCCCATTCCCATCCCGGGGTTGGTACCGTAGGTAATCATGGGAGCGATGTCTTCCGCATCAAAAGTCAATACTTTATCGAAGATGGCATCTTCGTCGGAATATAATGTTTTCCAGTAGGCTAGCGCTTTATCCCATTCTTCTCCTTTCGGCGCAAATTCACGACCTTCCACATAATCAAATGTAATCTGATCAGGTGCAATTAACCCTCCGCGAGCCCCCATTTCAATGCTCATGTTACAGATGGTCATACGTGCCTCCATACTTAACGAACGGATCGCTGAACCAGCATATTCGATAAAGTAACCCGTACCGCCGGCAGCTGAAATTTTGGAGATGATATACAAGATGATATCTTTGGCTCCAACGCCTTTTTGAAGGGTACCATTAACTTCAATTTTCATTGTTTTGGGCTTCGACTGCAATAGACATTGGGTAGCGAAGACTTGTTCTACTTGAGAGGTTCCTATACCAAAAGCAATAGCTCCAAAAGCACCGTGAGTGGAGGTATGGCTATCGCCACACACCATTGTTTTACCCGGTAAGGTAATACCCAGCTCTGGACCGATAACGTGTACGATACCTTGGTAGGGATGTCCCAAACCGTATAATTCAATACCAAATTCAGCACAATTTTTGGTGAGCATATCAACCTGATAACGCGATAGTTCTTCTTTGATTGGTAAATGCTGATTAAGTGTCGGTACATTGTGGTCGGCAGTAGCTACCGTTTGTTTTGGGCGAAAAACTGGGATTCCTCTTTTACGTAGGCCATCAAAAGCTTGAGGTGAAGTAACTTCATGAATTAAATGGGTATCGATATAAATAATATCTGGGAACCCTTCTTCACGCTTAACCACGTGAGCATCCCAAATCTTTTCTACTAAAGTTTTTGACATTTTTTATTCTCTCTTATGTTATTTTTATATTAGCCAAGGTGATATTGTAAATGTCTCAATATCACCTTGGTTTCAATATACTAAATTACGAAATTTTCATGATTTTGAAGCATGTATAATTCCGTATAAACTTTAAACAGTTTTGATCGCTTTCATTGCGGTCATTGCTTTACGCAATTTGCGTCCAACAATTTCCACGGGGTGATCGCGTAAAATTTCATTGATAACAACCAATTGAGCATTGTCAACTGAACCATCTCGGCCTTCGTTAAAGTTTTTACCGACTAAATCAGTATCTACAGTTTTCATAAAGTCTGCCAACAACGGTTTACAAGCCTGATCGAATAGGTAACAACCGTATTCAGCTGTATCAGAGATGACGCGGTTCATTTCGAACAATTTCTTACGGGCGATTGTATTGGCGATTAATGGTGTTTCGTGTAATGATTCATAGTATGCCGACTCAGGCTTTATACCCGCTTCAACCATCGTTTCGAACGCCAATTCAACACCGGCACGGATGAAAGCAACCATCAATGTGTAGTTGTCGAAATACTCCTGTTCGTTGATCTTAACATCACCAGCAGGTGTTTTTTCGAATGCCGTTTCACCTGTTTCAGCGCGCCATTTCAATAAGTTTGCATCACCATTAGCCCAATCTTCCATCATTGTCTTGCTAAAGTGTCCTGACATGATATCGTCTTGATGTTTTTGAAACAATGGACGCATAATATCTTTCAATTCCTCAGAGATTTCAAAAGCTTTCACCTTTGCTGGGTTGCTTAGACGATCCATCATGCCGCTTACACCACCGTGCTTTAGGGCTTCTGTGATCACTTCTACGCCATATTGTACCAATTTAGAGGCGTAGCCTGCTTCAATTCCTTTTTCGATCATTTTATCGAAAGATAAGATCGAACCTGTTTGCAACAATCCGCAAAGAATCGTTTGCTCACCCATCAAATCTGATTTTACTTCAGCTACGAATGAAGATTTCAATACACCTGCTTTGTGACCACCTGTTCCTACACAATATGCTTTAGCTTCAGCCCAGCCTTTTCCTTGTGGGTCATTCTCAGGGTGAACAGCGATTAAGGTAGGTACACCAAAGCCACGAAGGTACTCTGCGCGAACCTCAGAACCTGGACATTTTGGCGCAACCATGATGACAGTAATATCTTTACGGATCTGCATACCTTCTTCCACAATGTTGAAACCGTGTGAATACGATAATGTAGCGCCTTCTTTCATCAAAGGCATTACGGCGTTGATAACTGACGTGTGTTGTTTATCTGGAGTCAAGTTGATGACTAAATCTGCAGTGGGAATCAATTCTTCGTAAGTTCCTACATTAAAATTGTTGTCCGTAGCATTTTTCCAAGAATCTCTTTTTTGTTCAATAGCTTCCTTACGTAAAGCATAAGAAACGTCCAATCCGCTATCTCTTAAGTTTAAACCTTGGTTCAAGCCTTGTGCGCCACATCCTACGATTACGATTTTTTTACCTTTTAAAGCATTTACGCCATCCGTGAATTCGGTGTTGTCCATGAATTCAGCGTGACTTAATTGTTCTAACTGCTCTCTAAGCGGTAAAGTGTTGAAATAATTTGCCATTGTTTTACTTTCTTTCTGTTATGGGTTGTTGATTATTTGTTTTAATTATTGTACTAATCTGCGTTGCGCCATTGCATAGCCGAAATGAACATTGTCATGTCCAGATGTCAGGGCAATAACTTCTTCAATGGTGTCCATTGGATAACCATAGGTTGCTGTTGAAAAGGAAGTGATTTCTCCAAAGACACCATTGTCATAATCGGCGGCAATTTGCTCAATACTACGGATGGCGATTTCTTTTAATTCATCGATCTCCGCTTGTTCAACAAAGCGGGTTGGTTTGGTATCTTTTTTATAATCTTCGTTATATTTTACCCAAGCCGTATCGGCTTTAATTCCTGTACGCACATAGATCAAGGTCTGGGTACTGACAACGATATGCGCAAAATTCCAGATGATATTGTTGTTAAATCCTACAGGAATTTTGTTAAGCTGTTCTATAGAAAGGCCTTCAATTAATTCAATGAATTTTTGACGTGACTTTAAGATAAATTTAAATGTTTCTTGCATGATATTTTTAATGCTTACATTGTAAATACATCATCTCTTTTGTCGAGATATTCGTTTTCTACAATTTCTTCAGAAGGCTCTCGGGCTTCAAACTGAACCAATTTGGAGTGGAAGCCAGCACTATCCTTGATGATGGCAATACGAGCTCCACGTACAAATTCGATCAAGCCATATTTTGTCAGCTCTTCGGTTAACTTATCAATCTCTTCGCGGTGACCGGCCGTTTCGAATACAATATAATCGTTGCGGATCACAACGACATTCGCACCGTATTGGCGTAACAACCGCTCGACGTAAACTTTTTCATTCACAACATCCGCAGGCACTTTATATAATGCCTGTTCTTGCCAGATCACTTCATCATTGGTGTTGTAATAGGCTTTGAGGATGTCAATTTGTTTTTCCAGCTGACGGCAAAGCTTACGAAGAACATCCTCCGCTTCTGTGATCACAATGGTAAAACGATGTATCCCTTCCACTTCAGAAGGGGAAGTGTTCAAGCTTTCGATATTGATTTTTCTTCTCGAAAAAATCGTTGAAATCCGACCGATAAGACCGATAGAATTCTCTGTATATAGGGTGATGGTATATTCTTGTTTTTCCATGTTAAATTCTACTTTAAGCGTATCTCAGATACCGATGTTCCTTGCGCAACCATTGGGAATACATTATTTTCCTTACCGACCATCACTTCCAATAGATAAGCTCCGTCATGATCAATCATTGTTTTCAGGGCATTACGAAGATCTTTTCTTTCCGAAATCTTCTGACCGTCGATGTAATAGCCTTTCGCTACAGCAACAAAATCAGGACTCGTGATATTCACGAATGAATAGCGCCTGTCGTGGAATAATTGCTGCCATTGACGCACCATGCCCAGGAATTCATTGTTGAGAATCATAATTTTGACTTTTGCACCAAATTGCATGATCGTTCCCAACTCTTGGATGGTCATCTGTATACCACCGTCGCCGATGATGGCCACAACGGTTTTTTCTGGAGCGCCATACCAAGCACCGATAGCTGCTGGAAGTCCAAAACCCATGGTTCCCAAACCTCCTGAGGTTACATTTGATTTGCTGTTATTAAATTTAGCATAGCGACAAGTTACCATTTGATGTTGACCAACATCGGTTGTGATGATTGCATCACCTCCCGTCAATTCATTCAACACATTGATTACTTCACCCATCGTCATAATATCTGTTTGCGGATGAAGTTCATCCTGGATAACTTCCTTGATTTCTTCTTTTTCAAGTTCGCGGAATTGCGCTAACCAAGCAGAATGGTCTGTTGCATTTATCAATTCCGTCAGCATCGGGAGTGATTCTTTACAGTCGCCCCATACAGGTACGGTTGTCTGTACATTTTTGTCAATCTCGGCGGGGTCTATATCCAAATGGATTACTTTTGCCTGTTTGGCGTATTTATCCAAACGACCCGTTACGCGGTCGTCGAATCGCATACCGATAGCAATCAACACATCGCATTCATTGGTCATTACGTTTGGCGCATAGTTACCATGCATACCAAGCATGCCGACATGAAGTTTATGGTCTGTTGGTAGGGCGCTCAAACCCATAACAGTGCTCGCAGATGGGATACCGGCCTTTTCGATAAATGTTTTAAATTCCTCCTCGGCTTTTCCTAAAATAATTCCTTGTCCCCAAAGAACAAATGGTTTCTTGGCAGTGTTGATTAGGGCTGCCGCTTGTTCGACATATTCTTTTCGTACTTGTGGTGCAGGTCTGTAGCTGCGTACATGGTTGCACTTTTCGTAACCATAATAATCAAACAATTGCAATTGCGCGTTTTTCGTGATATCGATCAGTACCGGCCCGGGACGGCCAGTGCTGGCGATGTAAAATGCTTTTGCAAGTGCAGCTGGAATTTCAGTGGCGTCGGTAACTTGATAGTTCCACTTTGTAACCGGTGCCGTGATATTGATGACATCAGTTTCCTGAAATGCATCAGTTCCTAATAGTGAAGCGAAGACCTGACCTGTGACACAGACGATCGGGTTACTGTCAATCATGGCGTCAGCCAATCCAGTAACTAAGTTTGTTGCTCCAGGACCACTTGTCGCAAAGACGACACCGGTACGACCTGAAGATCTTGCATAACCTTGCGCCGCGTGGATTCCACCTTGTTCATGGCGCACTAAAATATGCTTCAGACGATCCGTATAATCATAAAGGGCATCATAGATGGGCATAATTGCGCCTCCAGGATAACCAAATACGGTATCAACTCCTTCGCTCAATAAGGCTTCCAGTACAGCTTTAGATCCCGAAATTTGTGTCGGAGTTTGTTGCGCTGCGGTAGCCTTATTTTCTGTTATTTCCAGTGTACTCATTACGTTGATTTTTTTTGTTGATTATTCAGTCTTTTTAGTATTTAGCTATTCGATCAGGAGACGTTAGAGCTCAACGTCTCCATTTCTTGATTTCTATAGATCGGTTACACAACCTTCTGAGGCATCTGCAACTGTTTTAGCATATTTATATAATACGCCTTTGTTAACTTTCAATGCCGGTTGTACCCAAGCTGTGCGGCGTTGTGCGATCTCCTCATCCGAAAGGATGACATTGATGCTGTTATTGACCGCGTCAATCTCGATGATATCATCATCATGTACAAGGCCGATCAGCCCACCTTTGTAAGATTCCGGTGTGATATGCCCTACGACAAAACCATGCGTTCCACCAGAGAAGCGGCCATCAGTAATCAAAGCAACAGATTTACCCAAGCCCGCGCCGATAATCAATGAGGTCGGTTTGAGCATTTCAGGCATGCCTGGTGCCCCTACAGGACCTTCATTTTTGATTACGACAACATCCCCAGGCTTGATTCGTCCCGATGCAATACCTGCTACTAAATCATGTTCGCCGTCGAATACGCGTGCAGGGCCGGTGAATTTTTCACCTTCCTTACCGGAGATTTTTGCTACAGAACCTTTTTCAGCAAGATTTCCGTAAAGAATCTGTAAGTGTCCTGTAGCTTTAATAGGATCGCTTAATGGTTTGATAATTGGTTGATCATATTCCATGATTGATTTAACATCAGCCAAGTTTTCGGCAACGGTTTTTCCTGTTACAGTAATGCAGTCGCCGTGGAGTAAGCCTTCGTCTAAGAGATACTTCATGACAGCAGGAGTTCCACCATATTGTTGGAGATCTTGCATCAAGTATTTGCCGGATGGTTTAAAGTCGGCTAACACAGGCGTTTCATCGCTCATGCGTTGAAAGTCATCTTGGGTGATGTCTACGCCTATCGCTTTACCTATTGCAATAAAGTGAAGAACAGCATTCGTGCTTCCCCCCAAGATAACAATGGTGCGTAAAGCATTTTCAAATGCCTTGCGTGTCATGATATCAGAAGGCTTGATATCTTTCTCAAGTAGGGTACGGATGTGTTTACCTGCCTCGAGGCATTCATTTTTCTTCTCTTCCGATATTGCTGGATTGGAAGACGAGTAAGGCAAGCTCATGCCCAAGGCTTCAATAGCAGAAGCCATGGTATTTGCTGTATACATCCCGCCACAAGCACCTGCACCGGGACAGGTATGTTTGATAATCCCTTCATAGTCTTCATCGGATAGATTTCCGCAGATGCGTTGTCCCAATGCTTCAAATGCAGATACAATGTTTAATTCTTCCCCTTTATAGTGGCCAGGAGCGATTGTTCCACCATATACCATTAAAGAAGGACGGTCCAGACGAGCCATTGCCATAATAGCGCCGGGCATGTTTTTATCACAGCCAGGAATAGAGATCAAGCCATCATAATATTGCCCACCGCAGATTGTTTCGATACTGTCAGCGATCACATCCCGGCTTACCAATGAATAACGCATGCCATCTGTACCATTACTCATCCCGTCGCTGACGCCAATGGTTCCGAAGGTCAGGCCTACTAAATTATTGTTCCAAACGCCCTTTTTGACGATTTGTGCCAAATCATTTAAGTGCATATTACACGTATTACCATCATATCCCATGCTGGCAATACCGACCTGTGCTTTTTCCATGTCGGCATCTGTAAGACCGATACCGTAAAGCATGGCTTTTGCAGCAGGTTGCGTTTCGTCTTGTGTAAATGTACGGCTGTATTTGTTCATTGCATTTTCGCCGTTAGATGATGACTTCATAATTTTCGTTCTCTAATACTAAATTTTTATAACGTCTTTGGATTGATGCCCCTATGCTATGTTCCCAAGCTTCTTGATAGATGACATCATCGACCTGTTTGATTCCGATGATTTCTGCGGCAGTCCCACATAAGAAGGCGCTGTCTGCAGTATAAATATCTTCAACAGTCAGTTGCTTTTCGATAACTTCGAAATTTAACTTTTTACAGATATTTTTCACCGTTTGGCGTGTAATGCCCGGGAAGATGTTCTTCGTGGGCGGTGTATAGATTTTGAAATCTTTTTCGATAAAAATGTTTTCACTGGATGCTTGGGCAACATAGCCTTCATGATCGAGCATTAAAGCTTCGTCATACCCTCTTTTGATGGCTTCCGTTGTGGCAAGGATAGAGTTAACATATTGCCCAGAGATTTTCGAGTCAATTTTAAACGATTTTGGATTAGGTCTTTTGATATCCGAAATACATACCCGTAATAAGTTTTGACCAAGATATGGCCCCCATTCCCAGGCTGCAATCATGATGGTTGCTTCGGTTGATGAGGTTAAGTGCATATTTGAACCGGTCAATACCAATGGACGTATATAGGCTTCTCTGAGGTTGTTGGTGGCCAGAAGCTCATAACAGATTTCGATCAGCTCTCTATTACTCCAACGATAAGGAATATTAACTCCTTCACATGATTTCTTCAAACGGTCAAAATGCTTATCAGCTTTAAAGATACGGGGGCCATTGTGGGTATTATATGCGCGTAATCCATCGAATACAGCATACCCATAATGCAGTGACTGCGCAAACGGATCCAACGCCGCTTCGGAAGCTTTTACAAAAGCTCCATTCAAATAGATCAATGTATTTTTATCGTAGTATTTCATAACCCTGAATTTACCTCAGTATAATAATTCCCTTCGTGGTGTTTTGGTGGTAAATCATGCGATCTCAAGTTTCTATAAAAACTTTCGATTTTCATTTCCTCAAGGTAGCAGGAATTACAATAATTGGCAATAGGCAAACTGCTAATTTTAAATTTAGAATAAAATTTTATATTAAATGCTTTTTGCAATTTTTTTTGATAAAATAGCAGGTTTATTCGGTTTTATATTTTGTTAGTCGTATACCATATTTAATATTGGTCTACTGTTGTGAAAAATTAATTTTTGTGACAACGGTCAATTTTCTTCTTAAAATGATGAAAACGTCAAAAAAACTTAAAAAAAAAAGCTTCCGATATTTCTATCGGAAGCTTTTAAATTTTATAAAATCGATTTGATTTAATCTCCGATAATTCCTTCAGCAAGCACGGTAATGACATTGTCTTTTGCTTCGACAACACCACCTTTAATGAACACTTCTTGTTCACCTTTACCTTGTTGAATAATTACTTTTCCATCTTCCAAAGTAGAAACGATGGCAGCGTGGTCTTTCAAAATTTGGAAAGAGCCTGCAGAGCCAGGTACAGTAACAGCCGTTACTTCGCCTTCGAATGCTAATTTGTCAGGAGTGATAATTGTTAATTTCATTATTCTTAGATATAATCTAAATTAAACTGCTTCTGCTAATAATTTTTTACCTTTTTCGATAGCATCATCAATGTTACCTACTAAGTTGAAGGCAGCTTCAGGATACTCATCTACTTCACCGTCAATAATCATATTGAATCCTTTGATGGTATCTTTGATATCTACCAATACGCCTTTTAAACCTGTAAACTGCTCTGCAACATGGAAAGGTTGTGATAAGAAGCGTTGTACACGACGTGCACGGTGTACTGTTAATTTATCTTCTTCAGATAATTCGTCCATACCTAAGATGGCGATGATATCTTGCAATTCTTTATAACGTTGAAGAATTTCTTTTACACGTTGAGCGGTATTGTAGTGTTCGTTACCTAAAACGGCTGGAGAAAGGATACGCGATGTAGAATCTAATGGATCCACGGCAGGGTAGATACCTAACTCAGCAATTTTACGAGACAATACTGTGGTTGCATCCAAGTGGGCGAAAGTTGTCGCTGGAGCAGGGTCAGTTAAGTCATCGGCAGGTACATATACAGCTTGTACAGAAGTGATAGATCCGTTTTTAGTTGATGTGATACGCTCTTGCATTAAACCCATTTCCGTTGCCAACGTTGGTTGATAACCTACGGCTGATGGCATACGACCCAATAGGGCTGATACTTCAGAACCTGCTTGTGTAAAACGGAAGATGTTATCAATGAAGAATAATACGTCACGGCCCTGACCTTCGCCATCACCGTCACGGAAGTATTCCGCTACTGTAAGGCCTGATAAAGCAACACGTGCACGTGCACCAGGAGGCTCGTTCATTTGACCGAACACGAAAGTACATTTAGATTCTTTCATTAATTCGTGGTCAACAGTGTCCAAAGGCCATTCACCTTTTTCCATGCCTTCCATAAAATGCTCACCATATTTGATGATACCTGATTCCAACATCTCACGCAATAAGTCATTACCTTCACGTGTACGTTCACCTACACCAGCAAATACGGAAAGACCACCGTGACCTTTAGCGATGTTGTTGATCAACTCTTGGATTAATACAGTTTTACCTACACCGGCACCACCGAATAAACCAATTTTACCACCTTTAGCATATGGCTCTAAAAGGTCAATAACTTTGATACCAGTAAAAAGTACTTCGGATTCAGTTGATAAATCTTCGAATTTAGGTGGTACGTTGTGAATAGGACGACCATTCTCCTTATTCAGATTTTGGATCCCGTCAATGGCATCACCAACTACATTGAATACACGACCTTTGATTTCTTCACCAACAGGCATTTTGATAGGAGCACCAGTATCGACAACTTCCATTCCGCGAACTAAACCTTCAGTTGCGTCCATGGCAATTGTACGTACACGATCCTGACCTAAGTGTTGTTGAACTTCTAATACAACACGTTGTCCATTTTCTTTTTGAATGTACAATGCATCGTAAATTTTAGGTAGATTTTCACTGTCGGCGAAGTTGACGTCAACAACTGGGCCGATAATCTGCGCTATTTTACCAATCTTGGGCATATTATAGGGACTAAATATTTATTAATCAATTTTATATAAGAGACATAAAAGGCCTCTTTTTTGGTCAGCAAAAATAAGGTTATTCGTATTTAAAAACAAATAGAATTTGTAATTAAATTATAAATTTATTAATGTAGGTCAAAATGTTATCTATTGTAATTCTGTCTGTTTCAATTTCGATCGATGCAAATATAGTTTTTCTTCTTTAACCTACACCGCTAAATAAAATCGACCTGTCATCGAATGGTTCATGGATTCGCTACAGGTCGATCAAGATATATCTCCTAATTTTAGGAAAAGGAGTACTAGATTTTTTTGTTTAATTCGTCTTGTAGCTGACGCTTAAGCAGTTGTTCTTTTTCCATAGCCTTTTTGCGAAAAGTTGCAAATTCTTCCTGGGATTGCTCCGCTGTCTTTTGGAATTCCACTGTATCCACTTTCGCTTTTCGATAGGAAAATAGAAATATAAATGTCGCTACTGCCAATATCCCAATGATCGTCCAAACAACGGTATTGTAAAAAGCTTTCGATGTACTCATTCCCAAGAAAGATAAACTTTCTGTCTTTTCCTTCTCTTGCGCCAGCTGATCGTTTAAGACCTGGATAGAATCTTGCAAATTTTTTGTGTTCGAAGAATAATTGCTTGAAGAAGATTTCAATGAGCTGATTTCTTTGTGAAGTTTTGCTACAGTATCAATCACATTCCTTTTGACAATGTCAAGATTGGTTTTACGCACCATCTTGAAATCATAGTTGTTTTTCGAAATATAGTTAAGGTGGTCAAATTGATTGGACAAACTTCCTTTTTTTAATCCATCGGGACTATACTTGAAGGCATTATCCTGTTGCGCTGCTTTAGTCGGGGGAGCCGATGCAGGATTTTGTGCCTGTAGTGTAGTATATGATGAAATAAATAAAATTGTAAAGAATATAAATGCTAATCTCAATTTGCTCATGTTGTTTATAGTTATAAAATGCATCATTTAGCTTTTCCTAGATGTAAAGCTAGGATATACCTGTGATAAATATAAGGAATAATTGAAAAAACGAAAATTGAAAGTGAATATATTCCTATTGTTAGGTTAGATTTTCCTGCTTTATTTTTAGGGTTCGATAGACCAGCTCGGTAAATAACGGAGAAAGGACATGATCTTTTCCTTATAAATAGCCGTATTCAATTTAAAAAAATAGGCACCTTTCTTCGAGTTTTCTTTATCCTTTTCTTGGAGCTTGATGATAAGATCTGAAGATAGCAGCTTTCGGCTGAAATTGCGCTTATCCAGCTCGATATTATACACGCCTTCATAGAGCGCAGCAATTTGGGGAATGGTAAATTTCTCGGGTAGCAATTCAAATAATATGGGATATAACGCTGCTTTCATGCGTAGGCGGTGCTGCGCTGAAGTAATCATCTGGTCGTGGTCGAAGATAAGTGCCGGGCGCTCTTGCAAAGGAAACCATTTTGCTTCGTAATCATCACTGAGGATATGTTTGTATTGCTGCGTATCAATCAGGGCAAAGTAACAGATGCTGACAACGCGATCGTTAGGTTCGCGGGTAGGCTCCCCAAATACACTACATTGCTCCATATATACATTTTCAAGTCCTGTTAGCTGTCTCAGCACTCTGCTTGCAGCTTCTTCAGGACTTTCATTGGATTGAACGAAACCTCCCATTAGGCTCCATTTATTTCTTTCTGGTTCGAAATCGCGTTTAATTAAAAGTACTTCTAGGGATTCGCCGTTAAATCCAAATATGATACAGTCTACAGCCAAAAGGATCCCTGAATCTTTTTTATAATATTCCATTGTCTATCGTTTTATCGTTTTATCTGACTTCACTCCACCAATTCCATGAGCAAAACTATGTAAAAAAGTAAATAGCTAAAAATAAGTACAATAATTGGCTGACATACTCCTTTAAACGGTCTTATATGCCTATATCAGGATGTGGGGTCAATCATAATTTGCTGCTATGAAGTTAGATCAATTTTTTAAATATGAAAATTTTCTTTCATATTTAAAAAATTAAATGTTTATTTGACACTAATTATTTTTTTCAATGCTAACTTTAGAGATGGAAAATTGAAAAGTAAGACGTTAAGAACAATTATAAGTTATAAACCAAATTCAGCAAAAATGAATAAATCGCATGTCATTGGGGTGGACTATGGAAGTGATTCGGTCCGTTCGGTATTGGTCGATGCTAACAATGGCGAGGAAATCGCTTCTTCGGTATTTTACTACCCGCGTTGGAAAAGAGGTGAGTATTGTGATGCTGCTTTAAGTCAGTTCAGGCAACACCCTTTGGATTACATCGAAGGATTGGAAGCGACCATAAAAGATTGCTTAAGCAAATCGGGATTAAGCAATATAGGTGAAACCGTAAGAGCGATTTCCGTTGATACAACGGGGTCTACTCCAGTTGCCGTAAATGAAAAGGGCATTCCGTTAGCTTTACTGCCAGAGTTTGAGCACAACCCCAATGCCATGTTCGTATTATGGAAAGATCATACTGCCGTTCAGGAGGCCAAGGAGATTAACCTTTATAATCAAAATAGTTCAGTCGATTATCTGAAGTATGTGGGGGGCGTCTATTCTTCGGAATGGTTCTGGGCCAAATTGCTTCATGTTTTTAGGGCTGATGAAAAGGTGCGTGCCGCTACATACAGCTGGGTGGAGCATTGCGATTACATTCCTTTTTTATTAACTGGAGGAACAGATGTAGCTGCTATGAAACGTGGTGTCTGTTCGGCTGGTCACAAATCGCTTTGGGCTGAAGAATTTGGTGGATTGCCACCTAATTCCTTTTTTTCGTCGCTAGACCCCTTGTTGGACGGTATAGTAGACCGACTGTTTTCCGAAACCTATACGGCCGATAAAGCTGCTGGTCAACTTTCGGAAGAATGGGCACAACGATTGGGGCTGACGACGTCGGTCGTTGTCGGTGTAGGTGCTTTTGACTGTCATATGGGTGCGGTTGGGGGGCAAATTGAACCGTATTATTTAAGTAAGGTGATGGGAACATCTACTTGCGACATGCTAGTTGCCCCAAAGGAGGAAGTACAGCATACTTTGGTGAAGGGGATCTGTGGTCAGGTAGATGGTTCGATTATTCCGGGAATGATTGGCATGGAGGCCGGACAGTCTGCATTTGGTGATGCTTACGCATGGCTGAAGCAAGTGTTATTGTGGCCAACGAAGAATTTAATACAAGAGGTTGAAGGTATGTCTGAGGACAACCGTGAACAGTTGATCGCCACATTGGAAGATAAGCTATTGTTTCGGTTAAGTGAGCAGGCTGCGTTGCTTCCGGTAACAGAAGCGTCTGAATTAGCAATTGACTGGCTCAATGGTCGCCGCACACCCGATGCAGATCAATCCTTGCAGGGTGCAATTACGGGCTTACACCTCGGAACTGATGCTCCACGTATTTTCAGGGCGATTGTCGAAGCAACATGTTTCGGAGCAAAGGCGATTGTGGACCGTTTTGTCGCTCAGGGTATTCCTGTGAAAGGTTTGATTGGTTTGGGCGGTGTCGCAAAAAAATCACCTTTTATTATGCAAATGATGGCAAATGTAATGAATATGCCGATTCGTATCCATAAAAGTGAGCAGACGTGCGCTATCGGCGCAGCGATGTTTGCCGCCACGGCAGCGGGTTTATATGACCGGGTCGAAGATGCGATGAAAGCGATGGGGCAAGGCTTTGAACAAACCTATATACCAGAGGAAAAATGGGTGCCAATGTATGCTAAACGCTACGAACGTTACCGTGCTTTGGGTGCTTTCGTAGAAGGAAAAGAATTGCGTGCCCTTACTGTTTAACCATTCAAATTTAATCATGTATAATTCAATTAAAGAGGAAGCATATCATTGCAATATGCAATTGCCCCAATTGGGCTTAGTGCTTTTTACATTTGGAAATGTGAGTGTGGTCGATCGTCAGCATGGTGTATTTGCTATTAAACCTAGTGGCGTTCCCTATGAAGAACTTTCGCCAGAGCATATGGTAATTGTAGATTTTGACGGTCGAATCATTGAAGGTGATCTCCGCCCGTCGTCCGATACAAAGACGCATGCGCTGCTCTACAAACACTGGGAAGAGATTGGAGGTATAACCCATACACACTCAACCTATGCCACAGCATGGGCACAAGCGCAGCGGGATATTCCTATTTTTGGTACCACACACGCCGATCACCTGACAAAAGATATTCCATGTGCTCCACCGATGAGCGATGAAATGATTGCAGGAAACTATGAACATGAAACAGGCTTTCAGATTATCAATCATTTTAGTGAGAACAAGCTAGACTATCAAGAAGTGGAAATGATTCTCGTTGGCAACCATGCTCCATTTGCCTGGGGTAAAACTGGAGCAAAATCTGTGTATAACAGTGCGGTGCTGGAACAGGTTGCTAAAATGGCCTGGCTAACAGAACAGATCAATCCGAAAGCCGCTCGATTAAAAGCTGCTTTGGTTAAAAAGCATTATGAACGGAAGCATGGTGCTAATTCCTATTATGGTCAATAATGTTTGAGTAATAAAAAATCTATAGAAAAACTACAATTTAACATGAATATCAATTTAAAAGAACTAGAGGTCTGGTTTGTCGTGGGGAGCCAAGACCTGTATGGAGAGGAGACTTTAAGACAAGTTGCTCTACATGCAGAAGAGATAGCCAATTACCTTCATACGCAAAAAGCGATTCCGGTAGGAGTAAAATATAAACCGATCGTAAAGAATACGGATGAGATATATACCACATTAGCTGCCGCCAATAGTGCAGAAAATTGTATAGGCGTCATCACATGGATGCATACATTTTCCCCAGCAAAGATGTGGATTAGAGGTTTAAAGGCATTACAAAAACCACTGCTACATCTGCATACGCAGTACAACCAGGATATTCCATGGAATAGTATCGATATGGATTTTATGAATCTCAATCAAAGTGCTCATGGAGATCGCGAATTTGGACATATCGTTAGCCGCCTAAAGATAGCGCGTAAAGTCGTGACTGGCCATTGGCAAGATGCGGAGGTGCTTGAACGGATCAATGTTTGGGCTCGCGCGGCAGCTGGGTGGCATGACTGGCAGGGCGCAAAATTTGCACGATTTGGTGACAATATGCGCTATGTGGCGGTTACAGACGGCGATAAAGTGGAAGCGGAGTCGAGATTTGGCTTTTCGGTAAATACTTACGCCATCGGTGATTTAGTAGAGGTTATCAACGCTAGTACTGAAGCGGAAATTGAAGCATTGCTGGCGGAGTACGAATCGGCTTATGAGTTGGCCGAAAATGTAAAAGCTGGCGGAGCGTTTCATACGAACTTAATCGAGGCCGCTAAAATCGAAATTGGTTTAAGGAAGTTTTTGGAACAAGGAAACTTTAAAGGTTTCACGGATACTTTTGAGGATCTGCATGGTATGGTGCAACTTCCGGGCTTGGCAGTACAGCGATTAATGGCTGAGGGATATGGTTTTGCAGGTGAAGGAGATTGGAAGACTCCAGCTTTGGTGCGTGCATGTAAAGTGATGGGAGCAGGATTACCAGGAACCACTGCATTTATGGAAGACTATACTTATCATTTTGATCCACAGAATCCAATGGTACTTGGTTCACATATGTTAGAAGTAGACCCGGCATTAGCAACCGGAAAACCGCGTATCGAAGTGCATCCGCTAGGGATTGGTGGCAAGGCGGACCCTGCCCGTTTGGTATTCAACGGTCAGAGCGGAAATGCACTGAATGCTTCATTGGTCGATATGGGAACGCGCTTTCGTTTGATCGTTAATAAGGTACAAGGTGTTTCCGTGGAAGAGGATTTACCAAAGCTTCCCGTCGCACGCGTGTTATGGAAACCGCTACCTGATATGAAAACAGGTTGCAGCGCCTGGATTGTAGCTGGAGGTGCTCACCATACCGCTTACAGTTTGAGCTTGACGCCTGAATATCTCGAAGATTTTGCGCGTATTGCCGGACTGGAATATGTTTTGATCGATGAGGAGACTACGCTAGCGAAACTCGAAGATCAATTAAAATGGAATGAACTTTATTATTTACTCAGTAAATAATAACTTAAGCCATTTATGTGCTTCTCTCGTGAAGGCATAAATGGCTTATTTATAATAACCAATTTGGGAAATATGGAAAAATTTGCAACGGTAGATTACGTCATCTTTGTAATTTACTTCTTTATCGTAGCTGGCTATGGCTACTGGATTTATCGTAAAAAGACCAATAGTTTGAGCAGTAGCAAGGACTACTTTTTGGCGGAAGGATCACTTACCTGGTGGGCCATAGGCTCTTCATTGATTGCTTCAAACATCTCGGCTGAACAATTTATCGGGATGAGCGGTAACGGCTTTGAGGTTGGTATTGCTGTGGCGGCATATGAGCTTATTGCGGCGGTAGCGCTAATTATTGTGGCGGTTTGGTTTATACCGGTCTATTTGAAAAATAAGATTTTCACCATGCCCCAGTTTCTGAATAATCGATACAATGAAACGACAAGTCTTATCATGGCAATTTTCTGGTTGTTTTTATATGTTTTTGTCAACCTGACATCGATTTTGTATTTAGGGGCAATTGCCATTTCGAGTATGGCCGGTGGCGGAGATAGCTTTCATACAATAACAGTCGCTTTAGCTGTATTTGCGGTGATTATTACCCTAGGTGGAATGCGTGTTATTGGTTTTACGGATGTTATTCAGGTTGTTGTGTTGATTATTGGTGGTATAGCTACGACCTATGTAGCGTTGACTTTAGTCAGCGAACATTTTGGTTTAGGAAAAGATGCGTTAGCTGGATTTAACAAACTGATGGAAGACTCTCCGGAGCATTTCAACCTTTTTGTTGATAAACCTGGACCAGGCGCCAGTCAGGAGGATATTAATAAATATCTGATGTTACCTGGAATAGGGATGTACCTAGCGGGAATCTGGATAGTCAATTTAAATTACTGGGGTTGCAATCAATATATCACGCAACGCGCTTTGGGTGCTGATTTGAAGACTGCGCGAACGGGAATTCTCTTTGCGGGATTTCTAAAATTGTTTATGCCAATTATTGTCATGCTTCCAGGCATAGCTGCTTATGTGCTCTATAAAAATGGGGCATTACAACAAGAAATGGCTCCTGGGGGGGTGTTTCATGCCGATAATGCATATTCAGCAATTTTGGGCTATTTGCCAAATGGTATGAAAGGACTTGCATTAGCTGCCTTAACAGCTGCTATTGTTGCTGGATTAGCAGGAAAAGCAAATAGTATCGCAACAATCTTCACATTGGATATTTTTAAAAAATATATCAATAAAGATGCGAGTGAAGCTAAAATGGTCTGGGTAGGAAAGATAACGATCGTTATCTCTATTCTACTTTCTGTGCTGTTTACATGGAATGATGCGCTGGGTATCGGCGGGGCCGGAGGATTTACATTCATTCAAAAATATACCGGTTTTATTAGTCCTGGGGTTTTTGCGATGTTTTTGTTGGGTATGTTTTGGAAAAGAACCACCGGAGCGGCGGCTATCACTGGACTGATCACTGGATTTGCGTTGTCTATATTCTTCAACGAGTTTGCAACGAAAGTTTTTGGACCAGAGACATGGATCTATACTGCGTATCTGAATAAAGCTGGTGTATATGAAATTCCGTTCCAGATCTGTATGGGGTTAGCTTTTGTATTTACTATGATCGCTATGATTGCCGTTAGCTTATTCGGACCGAAGGTTAATCCAAAAGCTTTCGTCTTGGATCGATCGATGTTCAAAGTAGAACCATCCGTATTGGCATTAATTGTCGTGACTTTATTATTGGTCACTGCTATTTATGTGCGTTTTTGGTAGCATTAACGCTATTTGATTAAATAAATGATTATGAACCATTCCTAATTGAAATTAGGAAGCCTCCATCAAAACGATGGAACAAAACTTAATTGCAGATGAATAAGAAAATTATTATTGGTTTGTTGACCTGTGCTTCATTAGCTTATGGCTGTCAGTCCCCGTCAACTCAAAATAAGCCGGCATCGACATTGGCTGATTCTTCTTCCAACCAGGCTTTTGACAGCCAGATTGATGGTAAAGAGGTTAAACTATTCCAGCTTAAGAATGACAAACTTGCCATTACCTTGACAAATTATGGTGCACGCTTGGTGAGTTTAAATGTTCCTAATAAGGATGGTCAAATGACAGATGTGATTTTGGGTTACGATTCAGCTAATGAATACAAGGAAAACTATAATAATTTTTATGGGGCTATTGTTGGACGGTATGGTAATCGGATTGGTAAAGCTTCGTTTAAGCTGAATGGAGAGGTATATTCTTTGGAAAAGAATGATGGAGAAAATTCCCTTCATGGTGGTACAAATGGTGTGTATAATAAAGTTTGGGACGTCGTTAGTAGCACGGCAACATCCATTACATTGGCTTATACTTCACCCGATAAAGAAGCTGGTTATCCGGGGACAGTCAAGATGGAGGTAACTTACACCTTGGACGACAATGGGTTGGCTATAGACTATCAAGCAACAACGGATAAGGAGACCGTATTGAACCTTACCAACCACGCTTACTTTAATCTTAATGGGGCCGGTGATTCTTCGATTTTGGATCACGAACTTCAGGTTGATGCAAAGGCGATTACAGAAGTTGACGACAGCTTGATTCCAACAGGAAAGAGTTTGCCGGTAGCGGGTACAGCATTCGATTTTAAGAAGCCGGCACGTATTGGTGCTCGGATTGAGGATGAAAATGCGCAGCTAAAGATCGGAAAGGGCTATGATCATAATTTTGAACTTGATAAGAAAGATGGTTTCCAAAAGGTTGCTCAGGTGTATACAAGCAAGACTGGTATTGCAATGGAAGTCTATACGACCGAACCTGGTTTGCAGTTTTACAGTGGCAATTTTATGAAGGATACAGACCCTAAAGGGAAAGCAGGAAAAGTCTATCCATTCCGTTCGGCATTCTGTTTGGAAACGCAACATTTTCCAGATGCACCGAATCATCCCAATTTTGCATCGACAGTATTAAAGCCTGGAGAGCAATATAGCTCCAAAACGACTTATAAATTTATCGTGAAAAAGTAAAGTCAATATAGGATGAAGCTAAGATTTACATTAGGCGTTGTATTCGCGCTGGTCAATGGGCTACTCCATGGACAGAGTAGTGTCAAATTGCAAACTCCGCAGCAAGAGCAGATTATAAGTCGACATATATATGGTCATTTTGCTGAACATTTGGGCCGCTGCATTTATGATGGATTTTATGTTGGTGAAAAAAATGACTCGATTCCCCATGCTGATGGCGTTCGGAAAGATGTTATCGAAGCCCTCAAAAATTTGAACATCCCCAATCTACGTTGGCCCGGTGGCTGTTTTGCCGATACGTATCATTGGAAGGATGGAGTTGGCCCCAAAGCCCAACGTCCTGCTATGGTTAATAACTGGTGGGGTGGCGTGACAGAGGATAATTCATTCGGAACGCATGATTTTTTAAATATGTGTGAATTGCTTGGGGCAGAACCTTATCTAGCTGGTAATGTTGGTAGTGGTGAGGTGCAGGAGCTTGCTGATTGGGTTCAATATGTAAACTTTAAAGGAGAAAGCCCCATGTCAGATTGGAGACGTAAAAATGGACGGCAGGAACCTTGGAAGGTTAAATTTTGGGGTGTAGGAAATGAAGCTTGGGGCTGTGGTGGAAATATGACTGCCGATTATTATACTGATATCTACCGCAAATACGCGACTTTCATGTCGGATTGGACGAATGGGAGTGGTCTATATCGAATTGCTTCTGGAGCCAATAGTGCAGATTACAATTGGACCGAAACACTCATGAAGAAAATTCCAAGTGGTTTGATGAAAGGTATGGGATTACATCACTATGCGGTCATCAACTGGGATAAGAAAGGCTCTGCAACGAAATATTCGGAAGAGGAGTATTTCAAGACCATGAAATCAGCTTGGTTTATGAATGAACTAGTGGAGAAGAATATTGCCATCATGGACAAATACGATCCAAAAGGACTGATAGATCTAATCGTAGACGAGTGGGGGGGCTGGTATGAGGTCGAATCAGGGACGAACCCTGGCTTTCTCTACCAACAGAACACCATGCGTGATGCTATGATTGCTGGTATGACATTGAATATCTTTAATAATCATGCTCGTCGGGTTAAGATGGCCAATTTAGCCCAGGCAGTAAATGTATTACAAGCGGTTATTCTTACGGAAGGGAAGAATATGATTTTGACGCCTACGTACCATGTCATGGAAATGTATAAGGTACATCAGGACGCTAAATTAATTCCTGTATCGCTGCAATCGACTGATTTTGAATTTAATAAAGAGAAGATACCGGCAGTTTCGGTTTCAGCCTCACAGGACAAACAAGGCCGTACACATATTTCCCTTGTGAATATTGACCCAAAAAAGAAAAATAAGGTGCAGGTGGATTTGGGCTCGTTTAAAGCCGGAAAAGTAACTGGTAGAATACTTACCGCTGAGCATCTGCGCGATTATAATTCGTTCGACAAACCGACAACGATTACACCTGCCGTGTACAATAAGGCGAAGGTTGTTAATGGTACCGTTGAAGTAGATATTCCTGCTTTTTCAGTAATCGTATTGGAATTAACCTAAGATAGTTTTAAAACTCATTAATTAAACATTAATGATCAAATAATTATATAGATGAAGAAAGTTGTATCGTTGATGGTAGCGCTAGCGGGTTTAGGCTTTTCAGCTGCGGCGCAGACACCAATAGCATTAAATATTCAGTTAGATAAGCCCTCGGGGAAAATATCGCCACATATGTGGGGCGTGTTTTTTGAAGACATTAACTTGGGCGCTGATGGGGGAATCTATGCTGAATTGGTGAAGAATAGATCCTTTGAATTTGATGAACCTTGGATGGGCTGGAAGAAGCTCGAAAATGGTGTTGAGGGGACTTATTTGCTGGTGAATGACAGTAAGCGGAAGGGAAATAAACGTTATTTAAGATTAAATAATG
Organism: Sphingobacterium sp. 2149; assembly: GCF_031455655.1. Taxonomy (NCBI): domain Bacteria; kingdom Pseudomonadati; phylum Bacteroidota; class Sphingobacteriia; order Sphingobacteriales; family Sphingobacteriaceae; genus Sphingobacterium; species Sphingobacterium sp. 2149. Next base: position 130,968 of record NZ_JAVDTD010000010.1, read on the forward strand.
CGGGCAATCTAAAATTAGGATTGCAAAATGAAGGCTTTAGGGGAATGGGGGTAAAAGCGGGAGGAGCATATGAGTTTTCTTTACAGTACCAAAGTACTGCGAAAGGAATGACAATCCACGTTGAACTGCTTGATCCTCAAAATAAGGTAATCGGAGCCGCTGAACTTCCTCTTGATCCCGTCGCATCGTGGTCGGAAGCTGCGGTTAAATTTCCTGTTAACCAAACAACAGAAAAGGCTAAATTAAATGTTTGGTTTAAAGGTGAGGGCACTTTAGACGTCGATATGTTGTCTTTGTTTCCCGTCGACACTTGGAAAGGGAGACGAAAGGGATTACGCAAAGACATGGTTCAAATGCTTGCAGATATGAAACCTGGTTTTATCCGGTTTCCGGGAGGTTGTATTGTGGAAGGTAGAGATTTGGCCAATCGATTTCAATGGAAAAAAACGGTTGGTCCAATTAGTGAACGAGAACTGATTATTAACCGTTGGAATACTGAATTTAAACATCGTTTAACGCCAGATTATTTCCAAACTTTTGGCTTAGGTTTCTTCGAATATTTTTTATTGGCAGAAGATATCGGCGCCACTGCGGTGCCCATCCTTAATTGTGGGATGGCGTGTCAGTTTAATACAGGCGAAGTTGTACCATTAGATGAGTTAGATGAGTATGTTCAGGATGCCTTGGATCTGATTGAATTTGCCAACGGATCTACTGCTACAAAATGGGGTAAATTGCGTGCAGAAATGGGGCATCCTGAGCCATTTCATCTCAAAATGTTAGGCGTAGGCAATGAAAATTGGGGACCTCAATATATTGAACGTCTGGCCATCTTTAAGAAGGCATTGAACGAAAAGCATCCAGAGATCAAAATTATAGCGAGTTCAGGTACCGATCCAGAGGGGGATCGCTTTGATTTCTTAGATGATAAGTTGCGTGCCATGAATATCGATATCATCGATGAACATTATTATCGCCCACCGTCCTGGTTTCTTTCAAGTGCGAGCCGTTATGACAATTACAACCGAAACGGCGCAAAGATTTTTGCGGGCGAATACGCTTCACATACGACACGACCAAATGGTCCTGGAAAAAGTACGTGGGAGGCAGCACTTTCTGAAGCTGCATTCATGACTGGTCTTGAACGAAATGGTGATGTGGTTGAAATGGCATCTTATGCGCCATTGTTTGGTCATGTTGATGGGTGGCAATGGTCGCCGGATCTAATTTGGGTTGATAATCTGCAAGTATATGGTACACCTAGCTACCAGGTTCAAAAGTTGTATGCAACCAACAGGGGCACAGCTATTATTCCGATTATGCATGACGGTGAATCCGTTGCGGGTAAAGATAGTTTGTATGCATCTGCAGTTTATGACGAGTCTTCAAAGGAATTGATTGTGAAAGTTGTCAATTACAATAGTCAGCCGAAAAAAGTTAATCTTGATGTAGTTTCCAAGAAGAAGTTAACGGCCACGGCACAGCTTGTTACGCTGGCCAATCCCGATCTAAATGTCAGTAATAGTTTGGAAGAACCATTAAATATTCGTCCAAAGGAAAGTACTGTTGTTTATAATGGGAAAAAACTTGTTCAAACTTTTGCACCATACTCCTTTACGCTGATTAGACTGTCTACGAAATAGGCAGCAAAACCATCTAATCAATCGTTGATAGAGGTAAAGCAACCGAACCTGTCGATTAATGAAATAAGTTGAATATGCGTTAAGGAAGCCATCAGTTTACTGATGGCTTCCTTGTTTTCCTTATGGACATAGGGATATAAAATTGAACTTTCGGAAAGAGATTTTTAACAATTTGGTGTTAATTCGACCTGTTAACCGAAGAGGTTACCGGTAAATTTTACTTTGATTCCCAACTGAAAGTTAGTGATCGTTTTAAATATCTCTTTGATGGTTGCTTTTTCAATATTTGTCAGGCTGTCCATCGGTACATAATTGTTTGGACTCAGTTTGGCTATTCTAATCTGATTTGCTTGATTTTTCAGACGAATCGACATCAGATAATAATAGGATTGATGTAATTCTTCATATTGTTCTTGTGTGAATATTCCTAATTCTAATAGCTGTTTGAGCCTACCACCAGTGTTTTCTTCATAAATTCGGTTTTTGAGCGCGTATACGCGGACCAAGTCAACAATAGGCGTCATTGCTTTTTTTATATTGAATACTTCGGATGATCCTATAGTTTGGGTTTTTATCGCTTTAAAAAATGTTAGCGGTGGCTCATATTGAAGGGCATTTTTTGCTATAAAGGTAAAAAAGCGATCATTTGGCCGCTGTAATTCAATATTGAGAAATTCTTTAAGCTGATTAATAATACCTTGATCGCCATACAAGCGTCTGCAGTCGAAAAAAGTTGAAAACTTAATCGCATTTTCAGGAATACTTTCTTCAATCCATTTTTTGTAGTTGTTTTTCCAATGGGATAGGGAGTGTGTCCATTCGGGATTGCTGGCCATATATCCGCCCGTACAGTAGCTAAAACCTATTGTATTTAGATGATCTGACACCCGGGTAGCAAAATTTAAAAAATATTCTCGGACGAGTTCACGATGTTCGTTTGCCTTATCTTCATAGATAATGGCATTATCCTGATCCGTCATTAATGTTTGCTCTTTTCTCCCTTCACTGCCAGTCACCATAAAGACAAATTTAGCAGGCGGTTCGCCCATTTCTCCGATGACTTTTTCGATTACCTTTAGTGCAATACTGTCTGCTACGGTTGTGATTACCTGATTGGCAATTTCAGCATTTACGCCTCTGCCAAGCAACTGATGGATAATCTCGGGAACGTTGTTCCACTTTTCATGCAATTCATTGAGTGTTTCTGCAAGCTTGACAGATTGAATAAAAACAAGTGGAGATTGCCCCTGTTCGCTTAATAATCTGTTGCGGCTTAAAAATCCAACGTAGTTTCCTTCTTTTTCAACCAGCAGGTATCTGGATTTTGTCCGGAACATTTTTAATACTGCTTCATAAAGATAAGATTGATCTGAAATGCTAACAATAGGGTTGTCCATGACTTCCATAATTTCGTGGTCGACTGGTACCTGTTTAGCAACTACATTATCGCGCAAGGTCATATCGGTTACATAACCAATAATGCTGTTATCATCTTTTATGAACAGGCAGCTCACCTTTTGATTCGCCATAGTCTTCGCAACTTCATAGATGGGCGTTTGAGGAGAGCAAGCAACAATATCTTTGTAGGTGATGTGTTCGATCTTTCTTGAATATAATTGATCTGCAGCAAAATAGCTTTCTTCAAAGGAAGCTGGAGATTTGACAAAATGGGAAAATTCTTCATCCAACATTCTTCTTCCAAAAGAATTAGTGAAAAAATGAAAAAATTCTTCATTAGCGTTACAAAGCTCGATAAAGTTTTTCCTAGGTAACCGATAGATAATTGTACCTTTTTTGGCAATTACGGATTTTAATGCTTTTGTTCTATTTAAGAGCACGGATATTCCGCCAAAACAATAGGGTTTATGGTGAATTTCTATTAATCTTTTGTTGTCTAAATCGTCCAAGAAAAATGTTTCATATTCACCTTCATAGATTAAGTCTACCCCATCCATGTCTGTAATGCTTTGTCGATAAACAAGCGTGTCTTTGGAGAAGCGGTACTCATTGAATATATCAACAATACTGAGCTGCAGGGATTCGGGCAGTGCCTGAAATGGAGGGGTAGATTTTAGTGTAGAAAGGATAATCTCGGAATTTTTCATTAGGAAAAAATTAAAAGATGTTATGAAATTCTATTTGCTGGTTAAGGATATCTTGATGAGTTAAATCCTTTCGTTGAATCATTTCAAAATAACATTTAGCTGTTATCTCAGCGTCCTTTTCTGCATCGTGTAAATGTTCCGGTGGAGACAAGAATAGGGATTCATGTAACAGCGACAGTGGAAGATGTACCATATTTGGATTTCTAACATACCTTTTGCTATGTAAAAGTGTACAAAAATAATCTATTTCACCAAACGGAAGCGCAAGGTTCGATCGGTAGAATTCCGCAGATAATACTTGTAAATCAAAGGAAAGGAAATGTCCAACAATCTGAGGTTTATATTTTTTGATGTCATGACTGAGCTTGCGCAACACTTCTTTTTTCTTCTCACCATATTGCCTTAAGAAAGGGGGCGTCAACCCATGGATTTGCTCTGATGCCGGACTGATCGGAATGAGTGGTTCGTAGATATATTTATTGCTCCGTTTGATCTCATTTTGGGCTTCGTCAAAAATGATCCAGGCCAATTGCAGTACATGTGGCCAATTATCGCTTTCTGTGTACCTTTTATTCCATTTTTTCGGTAGGCCAGACGTTTCTGTATCTAGAAATAGCAAATATTTTTTCAATGAATTATTGTTGAGTATGCTCTAAAATACTAAAATATTCTAGTTAATAATAGAGAAATCTGCATTTGTAAAGCATCTCCTTTGTAAAAAACGAGATACGAATTTTAATGTTTGAAATTTTATATGTAAAATTAACATTTATTAGTGAATTATAAATAACCAATTATGTGCAAAAGACTATTATGCATGTTTCTTTTTGTCTTTTCAATACTTGCTGAACTTTATGCCGGAAATAAAAGTAGTACCGTTCGTTACACGATGGAAGGAATTGTAAATCAAGAACGGTTTCAATATGCAGTTGACCTGTTACAAAAAGAATTGATTAAATCAAGTGTTACCGACCATCTCGATATTGAGGTAAGTACGGCAGTACAAAGAAAATCTTTACCAGACTCAATCAGGAGTAAATTGATTGAAAAAGAACATTTTGTTCTATTTCGAAAGAGCAAAACAGATCCGATCACTTTGATCGGTACGGATGAATCGGGGGTTTTGTATGGCTGTATGGCGTTGCTGGCAGATAGGCATTGGCTGAACGTTGGGCCATTCTTTTTGGCCGATGGACCAAAAATGGTTATGCGTGGCACAAGCATTGGCCTTCAAAAAACTGCGTATTTGCCGGGGCATGATATTTACGAATATCCTTATACACCTGAATCTTTTCCATGGTTTTATGATAAAAAATTGTGGTTGAAGTATTTGGATATGATGGTTGAAAACAGGTACAATGCTTTGTATTTATGGAATGGGCACCCTTTTTCTTCATTGGTGAAATTAAAAGATTATTCTTATGCGCTTGAAGTGGATGAGACAACATTTGATAAAAACGAGGAGATCTATACTTTTTTGACAAAAGAAGCTAATAAAAGGGGTATTTGGATTATCCAGATGTTTTATAACATCATCCTGCCGAAGCCTTTTGCCGATCGTCATGGGTTAAAAACTCAAGAGCGCAATCGCGCTATTACACCGCTAATTTCTGATTACACCCGCAAAAGTATTGCTGCTTTTGTGGCTAAGTATCCAAACGTCGGATTACTAATCACGTTGGGCGAGGCAATGGAGGGAGTCGGTCAAGATGATATTAACTGGTTTACCAATACCATCATTCCGGGAGTACAGGACGGATTACATGCATCTGGTACTAATGGCGAGCCACCTATTATTTTAAGAGCCCACGACACTGATGCACCAGCTGTTATGAAAGCTGCATTACCAATTTATAAAAACCTCTATACTATGGCTAAATATAATGGTGAGGCGCTGACCACCTATACTCCAAGAGGGAAGTGGGCCGAGTTACATCGCTCTTTAAGTGCCATTGGTACAGTCCATATTCAGAATGTTCATATTTTAGCCAACTTGGAACCATTTAGATATGGCTCACCTGATTTTATCCAGAGATCGGTCAAAGCTATGCATGAAGTTCATCATTCAAACGGTATTCATATTTACCCCCAGGCATCTTACTGGGACTGGCCATATGCAGCAGACAAGGTAAATAATAGATTGCTTCAGGTAGATCGCGACTGGATGTGGTACAAGGCATGGTCACGATATGCTTGGAATGAAAATCGAGATTTGTCACAAGAGCAATCTTACTGGTCGAATGAACTTTCCCGATATTATGGTATTCCCGAGAAGGATGCACTGAATTTACTATTGGCTATCGAAGAAATTGGTGAGATATCGCCTAAAATACTTAGGCGATTTGGTATTACAGATGGTAATAGACAGACATCTTCACTCGGAATGCTGATGACGCAATTGATAAATCCTTATCGTTATGGTCTGTTTACTCTTCTTTATGAATCTGAAGCTCCTGAAGGAGAAATGATTATTGATTATGTCGAGAGAGATTACCACAAGGAAGGCCATGTTGGGGAGACACCTCTCCAAGTGTCGGAAGAAATTGTGAAACATGGAGATCGTGCAGCTGCGCTGATTAAGGAGTTAGGAAAACCAATGAAAAATGTTGCAGAATTTAATCGCTGGCTTACTGATATACGGATTCATCAATTGTTAGCCAATCATTATAGCTATAAGGTTAAGGCAGCTATTCAGCTGCTTCAATACAAGTATTCCCATGATCTTGGCGCGCTTCGGAAAGCGCTGCCCGATTTGGAGCAAAGTGTGACGGAATATCGAAAACTTACGGAGATCACAAATCAGGCCTATTTATATGCAAATAGCATGCAGACTAAACAACGTAAGATACCCATGCGCGGAGCTGATGCTTCGTTCATTCACTGGAAAGAGATGCTTCCTGTATTTGAAGCGGAGTTGAATAATTTTAAACATGCGATAGATTCTTTAGCTACAATTTCGGATGTCTATACACATGCCAAAGCGGTATTAAAGTCAGAAGAGATTACGTTTTTGGATGATCAGCAACTTATTCCATTGAAAAAGGGCGCAAAATTGTATGCAGATCAGGAGTTAGTTGTTACCCATCTGGCCAACGAATTGGAAGGACTGCAAGCGGTACAGATTAATACCGAAAAGCAAAAGCTTCAGGGAACACATCTTCGCTTTAAGAATAATAAAGCAGTGAAGATATTGATTGGTTATTTTAATAGTAATGACAAAGTTTTTGCGCCTAAACCTATACTGGAAATTGATGCAAGTGCAAATGATTTTGGTCAAGCAGAGGCAAGGATACGTAATGCTATACGAATACAATACATGCCGATGGTGGATATTCATACCTATTCCTTTCCTCCAGGGGTCAATGAGCTGAAGATTCCAAAAGGAGAGGTGCTTATTTTGGGTATAGTAGATCATGAGGAACTCTCTAATTCATATAATGCAGACGTGGACAATCAAGGAGATGATCTAGACGACTTGTTTGGCTATTATCGGGGAACCAAATTGTAAATACAACCATGTCCTTCAGGATAGTACAGGATAAACAACTTAAACGAAGTGGGTATTTTACGAGAACACAATACATCTACTTCAACTTTTTTGATATTAAATAAGGAATGAAAATTATAAAATCTATTCTTGCGCTTTTTTTCTGTGCGCTATCGTGTGTAAAGGCACAGCAGAAATTAGAAGATAAAGTTCACAGCTATGTTCAAGAGTTTAACAAAAACGATAACGAAGCAGTAATCAATAATATTCCGAATAAGGATGCCTATGACTGGATGATGGCTAATATTCCTTTATTTGACTGTCCGGATAAGGAAATCGAGCAAACCTATTATTTTCGATGGTGGTCTTACCGAAAACATATCAAATCGAGTCCGGAAGGCACCTTGGTGACCGAATTTATTGAGCCAGTGAAGCATGCTGGAAAATACAATTCAATCAGTTGTGCGCTCGGACACCATTTGTATGAAGGAAGGTGGATTCGTGACAATGCTTTTCTAAAAGAATACATCGACTTTTGGCTTTATCATGCAGACAAGAATCAATCGAAGCCAAGGTTTCATCAATTCAGTTCTTGGCTACCTGATGCCTTACTAGCTTATTGTAAAGTTAATCCTGATAATCAATATCTAAAAGACCGTCTATTGGATTTGGATTTGGATTTTGAAAAGTGGGAAAAAGAAAGAAAGACTAAAAATGGGCTCTTTTGGCAATTTGACGTTCAAGATGGTATGGAAGAGTCGGTGTCGGGTGGACGTAAGGTTCACAATATGCGTCCGTCAATCAATAGCTATATGTATGGAAACGCTGTAGCGATTGCGACAATTGCCAAATTGGTGTCTAATCCAAAATTAGAGAAAAAATACAATTCCTATGCACAGACTTTACGCCAATTGATATTGGATTCGCTTTGGGACAAAGAAGATCAATTTTTTAAAACAAAGATGGAAAAAGGGGAACTACACCCCACGCGGGAAGCAATCGGTTTTATCCCATGGTACTTTCATTTACCTCCGGATAGAACAGCTTATGGAAAAGCTTGGCTGCAGCTACCCGATACCGCAGGATTTAATGCACCTTGGGGAACAACAACGGCTGAGCGGCGTGAACCGACATTTCGAACCCGTGGTACTGGACATAGCTGTGAATGGGATGGTGCAATTTGGCCTTTTACAAGTTCACAGACCATCAGGGGGATGGCTAATTATTTAAGCGATTATAAAAGGAATAAAGCAGTTGACGCAAACGATTTATACGAGCAAATCCATAAATATGCCAAATCCCATGTTATGAATGGTAAACCCTACATCGGTGAATATCAAGATGAGAAAACTGGAGAATGGTTGAAGGGAGATCATCCGAGAAGTAAGTTTTATAACCATTCTACGTTTGCGGATGTCATTATTCAGGATCTAATTGGAATAAAACCACAGATTAATCCTATTCTTGAGATAAAACCGTTGATTTCGAAAGATCAATGGGACTACTTTTCACTCACCCAGTTAACGTATCACAATAAGAACATTGCTATTTACTGGGATGTCACTGGCGAGAAATATCACAAAGGCAAGGGACTGACCATCTATGTGGACGGTGTAAAGTCAATGCAAAAAAAGGTTTTAAAAAATTGTAAGATTAACTTAAAGTAATATGATCAGAAAGAGCTATCGTCATGGAATAATAACTGTATTACTCTGTTTATTCATGTTGGGTTTGCAGGCACAAACTTGGCTTAACGTCATGGATTTTGGTGGTCGGAAGGACAGCACCGGAAGTAATACATTGGCTATCAAAAAAGCTATTACAACAGCGTCCAATAGAGGCGGGGGGACGATTTATTTTCCAGCTGGAAAATACGTCACTGGGCCCATTCATCTTAAAAGTAATATTACGATTTATATCGATGCTGGAGCGGAGTTACATTTTAGCGATAATTTTGATGAGTATTTGCCTATGGTTGAATCTCGTTGGGAAGGAACTGTTGTTACAAACTTTTCGCCATTATTTTACGGTAATAATCTAGAGAATATCAGTATCCAAGGACGTGGGCTCATTGACGGACATGGTAAAAAATGGTGGGGCTATTCGGAGGTTGAAGTTAAGAAGCAGACAGAAGATAGCAAATGGCAAAAAGAGTTTAAACGCCTCAATAAAGATGTTTTGGCTCCGGACCTTCCGGGATGGATTGAGAGAGGATTTTTACGCCCGCCTTTTATACAGTTCTTAAACTGTAAAAATGTACAGATCAGAGATATTAAAATTCAAAATTCGCCGTTTTGGACAATTAATCCACAATATTGTGATAACGTTACCGTAGAAGGCGTTACAATAGATAACCCTCCTTCGCCTAATACAGATGGTATCAATCCAGAATCTTGCTCCAATGTTCGCATCGCCAATTGCCACATTAGTGTAGGGGATGATTGCATTACCATAAAATCTGGAAAGGATCGTTCGGGAAGGAAAATCAATATCCCTGCAGAGAATTATACCATTACAAACTGTACGATGCTTCGCGGACATGGTGGGGTAGTTATTGGGAGTGAAATGTCAGGTGGTGTGAAAAATATTGTTATTTCCAATTGTATTTTCGACGGAACAGATCGTGGTATACGTTTAAAAACCGCAAGAGGTAGAGGTGGGATTGTAGAAAATATTCAAGTCTCCAATATTGTCATGCGTGATATTCGAGATCAGGCTATTGTACTAGATATGGAATATGCTAAAAGTGAACCGGGACCTGTTAGTGAACGTACGCCTAAATTCAGGAACATCTTTATCAACAATTTATCTGGTACAACAAATCGCATTGGTTATATGCGAGGCTTAGCAGAAATGCCAATTGAAAATGTCGTGTTTTCGGATATTAACATGCAGGGAACCACAGGTTTTTCAGCGCTCAATGTGAATGGATTGACATTGAGTAATGTAAACGTCGCGATCACACAGGGTGCGCTATTATCCGTCAACAACGGTAAAGAACTGAATCTATTGAATATAAAAAACATAACACCGGTGGCTGAAAGATCGCTTATCGAGCTTGAAAATTGTAAATCAGTGAATGTGCAGAGTTGCTTTCCATTGTTAGGTACAGCGCTCTTTTTGGATTTAGTCGGATCAGCGAATGAAGCTATCTATGTTCACGGTAATAATCTAGCTCGTGTAAAACAAATACTCCGTGGTAATTATAAAAACGGTCAGTTAACGTCAAATGTAAACCCTTTGGAAGCTAAATAATGCGTTTGTATCTGTATATTTTATTGTCTTTTTTGTCGATATGGCCCTTGGGCTTCGCTTTTGCACAAACACGTGTGTGGTTTGATCATCCTGCCAAACAATGGGAGGAGGCTTTACCTATTGGCAATGGTCGACTCGGAGCCATGGTTTATGGGGGAGTCGAGGAGGAAGAATTACAGTTTAATGAGGAAACATTATGGACGGATGGACCACGAAATTATAATAAAAAAGGCGCATCAAAGTATCTTCAAAACATACGGGAGTTGCTTGATCAAGGGCAACAGAGAGGTGCGGAATCTTTAGCGATGCGGGAATTTATGGGGCTTAAAAGTGAATCAGAAGATCCTGATGCTTGGCTGGAAAAAATTGGGAAAATTCGCGAGCAAAAGCATGGGCCTTTTGAGTTCGTTTTTGACGATAGTAAATGGCCGCTTATGAGGGCTCCGCATTATGAGGGTTGGGAGAATCTAGGACTGGAGGGTTTGGATGGTGCCGTTTGGTTTCGTTATGAATTTCACCTTTCAAAAAATCAGCTGTCAGAGCTATGGTCGTTGGATTTAAATAAGATCAGGACCATTGATTATACATATATCAATGGTAAGCTCGTCGGTCAGTCGGTGGGAGATGATACCAGAAGACTTTATCAAATACCTAAAGGGCTACTGAAAGAAGGGAGAAATAGTATCGCAATTCAGGTGATCAATTTAGAAGGAAAAGGAGGGGTAGCTGGTTATAAGGATACAAAGCAGTCAATAGGATTAAAAAGTTCCACCGGAAAACTAATCTCGCTTAATGGAGAGTGGAAATACTATATTCAAGATCCAAACAGTCCCAAAATAGGAAATTATCAGGCATCTTATCAGCCTTTTGGTACGTTAAATTTGCAATTCGATCACAAAGAGGCAAAGCGCTACAGCCGGATACTCGATATGGATAAAGGTGAAGTTCGTGTCAATTATGATGCTAATGGAATTCACTATAAAAGAACTTATTTTGCAAGTTATCCCAACAATTTTATCGGCTTAAGATTACAGGCAGATCAGAAGGGGAAAATCACTTTTAGATTAAGCCTGAATACCAAACATCAGCGTGCCAAACTTGATCACATGATAGACTCCTCCATCGGTATGGAGGTATGGGTCAAAAATGGTTCGATGCGAGGAACAGCCTTCGTAAAGCTCAAATTGAAAGGTGGTCGGGTATTTTATGAGGGTAATGATCTTGTTGTTAAACAAGCCGATGAGGTCCAGATTTATCTAACTGCATCAACCAATTTTAAATCGTATCGAGAACTGAACGATCAGTATGCTACTATCGCATTGGATAGATCCAAAAATTTATGGAAGTCGGACTTTGATAAATTGTATCAAATCCATCAAAAAGATTACCAGAATTTGTACCATCGCTTTGCAATAGAACTTTACGATAGCAGCCAGCTCGATACTATTCCAACAGATAGAAGATTAAGAAGGGCAGTAATGCTGGATGACCCTGGGCTGCTCGCGCTTTATGTGCAATACGCCCGATATCTCCAAATTGCAGCTTCTCGACCAGGTAGCCAGCCTATGAATCTTCAGGGCATTTGGAATTCATCTTTAGAACCATCATGGGGGAGCAAATATACGACTAACATAAATTTGGAGATGAACTATTGGCCGACCGAGGTTTTAAATCTCTCTGAATTGCAGGATCCTTTATTCCAAATGATTCAAGATTTGCATGTGGCGGGTGCAGAAACGGCCAAAGAATATTATGCTGCCCGGGGTTGGGTTTTACATCACAATACGGATTTATGGCGGGGTACAGCTCCCATTAATAATTCCAACCATGGTATATGGCCAACAGGTGGAGCTTGGTTGGTGAGACATCTTTGGGAACATTATCTTTACACACAAGATTTACACTTTTTAAAAGAATATTATCCAATTATTAAGGATGCTACCTTATTTTTTAAGGACTTTCTTGTCAAGGACAAAGTAACGGGATGGTTGGTCAGCTCACCTTCAAACTCCCCAGAGAATGGAGGGTTGGTCAAGGGACCTACTATGGATCATCAGATTATTCGCTCCTTATTTGATATTTTCAACCAAAGCTCCAAGATACTGGATAGCGATAATCTTTTACGGGATTCGATTAGCAACATGCGGAATCAGATTGCACCTAACCAAATCGGGCAATATGGACAACTGCAGGAGTGGTTGGTAGATATGGACGATCCGCAGAATAAACATCGACATATATCCCATTTGTGGGGTTTATTCCCGGGAAATGAAATCAATCTGATTGGTACACCACAGCTGGTTGAAGCTGCAAAGCGCTCGTTGGTGTTACGGGGAGATGAAGGGACAGGTTGGAGCTTAGCATGGAAAATTAATTTTTGGGCGAGATTAAAAGACGCTCAGCATGCTTATCACATGGTAAAAATGCTATTGCGGCCGGCGGATAATGGAGGTGGTTCTTATCCAAACCTATTTGATGCCCATCCACCGTTTCAGATCGATGGGAATTTCGGTGGGGCATCGGGAATTATAGAAATGTTACTCCAGAGCCACACGGATGGAATTGAGCTATTACCGGCATTACCGGCGGAAATCGGAACAGGAAAAGTCCAAGGAATCAAAGCGCGAGGAGCATTTCAGATCAATATGGAGTGGAAAGACAGTCAGTTGTTAGGGGTTACCGTTGAATCACTTTCAGGAGAAGACCTCCATTTACGTTATCAGAACCATGAAGTAAAGATTCAAACAAAGAAGGGCAAATCTTATGCCTTTAGTAGGGAATTGATTTTAAAGAAATAATGAAGACCACGTTGATGTTGATAAGAAGACTCTTTTGCTGTATATGTATCTTAGTGTTTGGGCTATTTTCTTTTGGTCAGAACGTTCGTAAAATAGTAACATTGGATGCTGACTGGATGACGATAATGGATCAAAAAGATTCCGCGAGATATAATGGATTTCACCAGGCTTCTTTTAAGACAGACGATAACTGGCGGAAAGTCGATGTTCCTCATAATTGGGAGAGCTACGAAGGTTATCGTAGATTGTTACATGGCAATTTACATGGTTACTCCTGGTATCGGAAAAATTTCTCGCTCAAACAGCAAAGAAAAAAGAATAGGTTCTATTTATTTTTTGAGGGAGTAGGTTCCTATGCTACAGTTTGGTTAAATGGTTTGCGCGTAGGATATCACGCAGGGGGAAGAACCACATTTACATTGGATGTTACTGATGCAATTAAATTGGACGGGAGTCCTAATTTGTTAGCTGTTCGGGCAGACCATCCAGCTCATATCATGGATCTTCCTTGGGTGGATGGCGGCTGTTCTACTGAGCGTGGATTTTCAGAAGGATCACAGCCTATGGGCGTTTTTAGACCTGTGAGTTTATTAATTAAAAATGAAGTAGCTATTACTCCTTTTGGCGAGCATTACTGGAACGATGAGACTGCCGATCATCGAAAAGCGATCGTACATCAAGTTGTAGAAGTGAGCAATAAAAGCCAGAGAAATAAAGATGTGGAGATTGTAACCGAAGTGTTGGATCAGAAAGGGATATCAATTCTTCAATCTACATCGAAAGATCAGATAAAAGTAAACACAACAAAGGAAATTCGGCTGAAAGATCTGGTTTTGGCCAATCCGCAATTATGGTCTGTGGATTCACCCTACCTATATCGCATAAAAATGCAGATCAAAATTGGTGGACAGATTACAGATGAGGTTGAAACACATTATGGAGTTAGGTCTGTTCGTTGGTCAAAAGGTTTAAAGCCCTCTGGCGACCCACGTTTCTTGGTTAATGGAAAGCCTATATTTATTAATGGCATTGCGGAGTATGAACATAAATTGGGGCAATCACATGCCTTTGATAAAGAGGAGATTGATGCCCGGATTAGACAAATTAGAACGCTCGGATTCAATTCATTTCGTGATGCACATCAACCCCATAACCTGCGCTATCAACACGCATGGGATCGTCATGGCATTTTATTGTGGACACAGCTTGCCGCCCATATTTGGTTTGACACACCAGCATTTCGAGAAAATTTCAAAAAATTGTTAACAGAATGGGTACGAGAACGTAGAAATAGCCCTTCAGTAATTTTGTGGGGCCTTGAAAATGAGAGTACACTACCCGAAGATTTTGCACGGGAATGTACAGCACTAATTCGGAAATTAGATCCTACGGCGTCTATACAACGACTGGTGACTACATGTAATGGTGGTAGTGGTACCGATTGGGATGTTCCGCAAAATTGGACAGGCACTTACGGGGGAAATCAAAATACCTATGGAGAGGATCTTAAAAAGCAGCAGCTTGTAGGAGAGTACGGCGCTTGGAGGAGCTTGGGCTTACATGCCGAACCACCCTATCTTCCTAACGAGAGTAACTACAACGAAGAGCGCTTTGTCGATATACTACAAACAAAAGTTCGTTTAGCAGATTCTGTTAAAACCAAAGCGATTGGTCATTATTTATGGCTTTGGAACTCACATGATAATCCGGGGCGTATTCAGGGGGGAGAAGGAAATCGTGATATTGACAGGATTGGCCCGGTTAATTATAAAGGTTTATTAACCCCCTGGGGAGAGCCTACGGATGCTTATTACATGTATCTGTCGCATTATGGTAAAAAGAAGCATCCAATGGTTTATATCGCAATGCATTCCTGGCCAAATCGGTGGTTGGCCCCTGGAGTGAAAGACAACATTCGTATTTTTTCGAATTGTGAGGAAGTCGAACTTTTCAATGACTTAGGATTCCTGTCACTTGGAAAAAAGCAACATCCTGGTTTTGGAAAGCATATTGAATTTAATGGTGTTGAGGTGAGGTATAATATATTGTACGCCGAGGGACGAATAGGGGGAAAGATCGTTAGCCGTGACACCATTATACTACATAACTTTCCCGAAAGTCCACATTTTCGAGACTTTTCCTTAGGCTCATCCAAGATTCTAAAACCAGATCTTCGATATCATTATCTCTACCGTGTTAATTGCGGTGGCGATAATTATACAGATGAATACGGGGCAGAGTGGAAAGCTGACCAACCGTATCGGTCGAAATTGGGCTGGGGCAGTAAATCTTGGGCGGATAGTTTTGAAGGGATGAACACTTATTTTGCCAGTCAACGCGTTATTTTTGATCCAATTAAAGGAACTAAAGACTGGCCTCTTTTTCAGAGCTTCCGATATGGGCTTGAGAAGTTGGGCTATCAATTTGACGTACCTAATGGAGAATATTTAGTTGAATTATATTTCGCCGAACCTTGGCATGGTAAGTTTTCGTCAGGCAATGGCGATCGAGTTTTCGATATTGCTATCAATGGCCAACTTGTTGAGCATAAGTTTGATATTTATAAAAATGGGGGATTCCAGCGCGTAGTCAGAAAAAACTATACTGTTAGGGTTGCTGACGGAAAGATTGTTATCAATTTCCCGCGCGTTTATGCTGGACAAGCAGTAATGCACGCCGTTGCCATTGCCTCAAAGAAGGGTGTTGCCATAGTTTCAGAATCAAGCGGTCAAGATCATTATAATCTAGATTTAACGCGGCAGAATATAAAACTCCATAGTTGGCTGGATATAGGCAGTGTATTGAAAAAGGATGGCTCTAGCGTAACATCGTTTTTTTCCTTGCCACCATCCTTGTTTGGCTCAGATTATTTTGAGCTTGATAGCAATAGCACCTATCATCTACGTTTTAAAGAACCTACCACTGCTTTCTATCTACGAAATGAGAAACCGGACAATTTTGAAGAGACCAAAGACAGTGTACAATTGAATACGGGAAAATATTTTGCCGTATTCCGTAGGGTGCTAAAGGTAGGCGAGGAAATTTTGCTGAAAACTGAGCGCGGCGGAGATATTGTGGTCTTTCAGCAGCAAAGTGGGCTTCTTCCAGTGTATGACTTGAAGGAGGTCAAAAACTATAAAGCCTATCAAACCCTTTGGCGGGAAGGTGTTTCCGAAATTGAGTTTGCCGGACAAAGACGTTTAGTATTTAATGCTAGTGAGAGTTATATCGCTTGGGAGTTTCAGGTCGGTGCAGCGGATGTGTATTCATTATTGGTGAAGTATCATAATCCATTTAAGGAAGTTCGTCGTGCTTACTATGAAATTTTAGACAAAAATAGGCATGTGTTGGTGCCCAAAACTCTCGTATCATTGGAACCTACGCGTTCCGGAAAATGGAATTATATCAATACCGATACAAAGACAATGATCAATGCTGGGACCTATTTTATTAAGCTGTATAGTCTTGATTCTAAAGGTGTTGTTGTGGATAATCTAGAGGTCAAATAGCAAGTGGGTCAGGATAGTACATGACGGTTGCCGATGAAATTTTCAGTTATATTGAGCACTTGAAATTTTGTGTCGTTTTGACGTTTATTTTGAGCAATTATAACGGAAATAAAGTTAAGGGGCTTTATTTAATATTTAATAACCAAAAAAGGGATAAACCATTTCATGCCTATGAAACGTTTTACATTATTCACAATTTTATTTTTAAGCGTGTCTATGACATTTAGTCAAACAGAGGACGCCTATTGGAAAACTATTACAGATCGGTCTGCAAAAATTGTAGCTAAACTAGCGCTAGCAGATCAAGCCAAGCAAGAGAGAGCGGTTCACATTATTCGTGATCAATATTATCTTTTGAATGCCTGTTATTCGCTTCGCGATTTGAAAATTAAGGAGAATACGGATAAGAGTCTAAAAGAACAGATCGCACAGGAGACGCTTCAGGAAACTTCCAATTTAAATCAAGCTTTCGTAATCCGGTTAAAACAAGTTTTAACACCGGCAGAAGTTGAAGCAGTTAAAAACGGCATGACCTATCATGTTTATCCGAACACCGTGAAGGCCTATCAAGATATGATTCCAAGTCTTTCAAAAGATGAAGTACATATGATTGACAGTTTACTTTATGAAGCTCGAGATTTTGCCATGCAGGCCGAATCTTCGGAAAAAAAACACGCCTGGTTCGGTAAATACAAAGGCAAAATCAATAACTATTTAGCGTCTCACGGCTATAATTTAAAAGAGGAAGGTGACAAGTGGGCCGCGAGACTCAAAAAAACAAACCAATAAACAAGGACCTAAATTATGAATTACTTTATATTCCCAAGGAAATCTTCTATTCGGTTGGCAAAGCTGCTCGCCATTGGGATAATGACAGGTGGGGCCATTCCATGCTTCTCTTATGGTGCGAATCCAAGTGAACTCAATCTGCTTTTTTTTAAAAATATAACAGGAAAGGTGGTTGATCAAAATGGAAAACCTTTGGCGGGAGTAACGATATCCATCAAAGGATCTAAAACTGCGACTTCAACAGACGAGGGAGGTACTTTTAGGCTGAACTTGCCCGTTGGGAATGAGATTTTGGTGCTCAATTTTGTTGGCTATAAAAGATTGGAAATACCAGTTGGCAACCAAAGTGTGTTAAATATACGCATGGAAGCTGAAAGTCAGGAGCTCGATGAGGTTGTTACGGTTGGTTATACCACACAGAAAAAAGCACATTTGACAGGGTCGGTTGTGGCGATCAAAGCGGAAGAGATAGAAGATTTACCTACGACGAATATTGGTGCTGCGTTAGCGGGTCGTGTTACTGGACTAAGTGTAAGTGGAGGCAATACTCGACCTGGCACGAAAGCGTCTTTAACTATACGAAAACCTATGGGGCCAAGTAAAGATGGAGGAACAACAGATCCTCTATACGTTATTGATGGTATGGTTCAGGTAGATGGACAGAATCAACCTGATGCAACATTGTTCGGCAATTTAGATCCTTCTGAAATTGAGAGTATATCTTTTTTGAAAGATGGGGCAGCTGCAGTTTATGGTGTTAGAGGGGCAAATGGTGTTGTTTTGGTTACGACGAAAAGAGGAAAAGTAGGCACGCCAAAGATTAGCTATAACGGTTCATATGCCATTAACGATGAAGCTTATCGAACAAAAATGATGGATGCTTACCAATATGGTATGTATTTCAATATCATGAACGGGCCGAATGGAAGCAATAGTGACGCGACAAAGCCGGGCTTTGATAAATGGTTTTTTTCACAGGATGAGCTGGATTACTTTAAAAATCATTCCTACAACTGGCTGGATGATGCATGGAAATCGAGTTATTTGACCCGACATTCTTTGAATGTTTCGGGGGGAACTGATAAAGCAACCTATTTTGCGAATGTTGCATACAGCAAACAAGACGGAAATTTGGGCACGCTCGACTATGATCGTTGGAACTTTAGGGCAGGTAGCGATATTCAAGTAGCAAGTAACTTCAAAGTAGGGATACAAGTGTCTGGAAATACCGGAAACTTGCAGAAAACTTTTAACAAAATAGGCGGTGAGAATGATGACAACGATTATCGTAACTTATTGTTGGCCTCTCCTTATGTGCCGTCGTATGTTAATGGTTTGCCCGTTCGATTACCCGGGACATCAGGAGATCTATCAGCCTATCACTATTTTGAATTGCAAAAACTTGGTAATCTGGCAACGTCAGACACCCGGCAATTCAGTATCAACTTAAATGGGGAATATCGAGCACCATGGCTTGATGGATTGATCTTACGCGGATCTTACAATCGAAATTTAAAAAATGATAGAGGTACACAAATAGGTACAAAATATCAGACGTATACCTTTACAAGAGCAGGCGACAATGGACATATCTATGATCTTGCTACAGATCCTAAAGCAGTTACTTTTAGTAATGGTAACAGAGTCTATTTTTCGAATGCGGCAGGTAGCAACTATCAGGTAAATTTTACCGCTACTTATGATAAACAATGGAAAAAGCATAATTTCTCTGGGTTATTTTCTGTTGAGAAAGCGGAGGCTAATAGTTCACAAGAAGATGTTTGGAAAGACGATCCTTTGGCAACAACGAATGGCCAATTTAACACCGCTTTTGGAGCGGTGAGCGGGCGTACGGCCGCTTATGAATCAGGAACACTTGGTTATGTGGGACGTTTGAACTATCGTTATGGTAATAAATATCTTGGAGAGATTTTGTTTCGTTCGGATGCGTCAACAAAATTTGCTCCGGAGAATTACTGGGGAAATTTTTACAATGTTTCTGCAGGTTGGGTGATCAGTGAAGAAAGCTTTTTCCATTCGAATGCGATTAATTATTTGAAGTTACGCTTGTCTCATGGTAAGCTCGGTAATGACCAGACTGCTGCCTGGGGATGGTTACAACGTTACACATATCAGCAGGGAAAAGGTGGTGTCTTTGGTGAAAATAATAACTCCATTGATGCGAGTACTGGCTTAAAAATGGAAAAATCCCCGAATAGAAATGCGACTTGGGCCAATGAATATAAAAATAATATTGGAATTGATGCGCGGTTTCTAGATAGTCGATTATCCGCAACAATCGATGGCTACTACAACAAAGGTTATGATCTTCTGGTAATAAGAACAGGGAATATTCCTGTTTCAGTTGGGGGATCTGTAGCGGCGGAAAATTATGGCCGTAAAAATACCTTTGGCTATGAGTTTGAATTAGGTTGGCAAGATAAGGTTAATGAGGTTAACTATGGTATCAGCACACGTTTTTCTTGGTCTAATGATAAGGTTATCTTGGGAGATTTTAATGATATAGATATTCTATACCCTTGGAAAGCACGTCCGAATGGGCCATCTGACAACGGTGCTTGGGGATACGATTATTTAGGAATGTTTAAAACGCAGCAAGATATTGACAACTACGTAAGTCAATATAATATTAAACAAGTATTTGAAGAGACTGCTGATAAGCTAAGACCAGGTATGCTTTATTACCGCGATGTCCGTGGGGCACTCCAGGCGGATGGTACATTTGCGGGACCAGATGGAATCATTAACGAAAATGACCAAATACAATTAGCAAAAAATAATACAAACCATTACGCATTAGGGATGACTTTTAAAGCGGGTTATAAAGGCTTTAGCGCTGAGGCGGTATTGACTGGAACTTTTGGTGGATATGCTGAAATTACTGAACGGAATAAACTGAATAACGATATTTCGCGTGTTTATACCAATCTTCCTGTCATTTGGGGAAATATCTACGATCCAGATCTTAATCCTACGGGTTCAATGCCGAACCCACAATGGTCTGATATTTATAATAGAGTATCTAATTTTTGGTCAGTTCCAGCATTTCAGCTCCGTATGAGTAGTTTCAATGTAGGTTATAGATTACCTGAAAAACTGGTGAAATATCTAAAAGTAGCCAATGCTCGTGTGTATGCCAGCGCTATGAATCCATTAACTATCTATAATCCATTTAAATATAAGGATGGTAATGGAGCGGCTTGGGATACATATCCAAACTTGCGCACGTATTCTTTTGGTGTAAATGTGACATTATAACGTGAAAATAAACTGTTCAATACAAACTAAAGATAATTTGATTGAATGGTCAGCTCCATCGAATGATGGAATAAAATTATATACAGATGAAAAAAATATCAATTTTCAATATAGCATTAGTATGCCTACTCTTGGCAAATCAAGCTTGTAAGGATAATTTTCTAGAGGAGAAAACGGACTTAGCTGCTGTCAAAGAGGATGATGTATTTAAAGATCCCATATTGGCGCGTGCGTATGTGGATTATGTTTACGGTTTGTTTTTGCCGCCAAATAATGCACAAACATTTGTGGCGACGCAAGATGCGTCTGAAAATGGAGGGTATAGCAATACATTTACCCAAACGACAGATGAATTGGCGGGGGAAACGGATTATAACAAAAAATGGAATACGATCTCTTATATTAATAATCATGCTAATAAATATTTTGGTCAACGAATGTCAGCAAGCGTAGGAAATAACGTGTGGACCAGAATGAAGGAGATCAATGTTTTTTTAGAAAAAATCGATCAAGGAGGAATTGACGAGGCAACGCGAAACCAAATGAAAGGTCAACTATATTTTTGGCGCGCATTTCAATATTTTCAATTGGTTCGGATGTATGGAGGTGTGCCTTTAGTGTTAAGTTCACAGACACCCGTTGTTGGAAATAATGAAGAGAATTCTGTTCAAAGGAGCAGCACTGCGGAATGCGTTGCTCAAATTGTAAAGGATTTAGACCTGGCAAAGAGTCTTTTGCCAGGAAAATGGGATGCCGCAAATTGGGGCCGTATTACAAGTGGGGCAGCAGCAGCATTAAAAGGACGCGTTTTGTTAACCTATGCTAGTCCGCAATTTAATCCAAACGATTCTCGTGAGAGGTGGCAAGCGGCATATACTGCCAATTTGGAGGCGAAAAACTTGCTGGAGCAAAATGGCTTTGGTTTGTTTCAGAATGGTGGTACAGCAAATGGCAAATCTTGGGCTGACTTGTTTTTGACTGAAGGCAGTGCAAATTCGGAAGCGGTAATAGTCTATGGATTTAATAATCTAACCTCAACAAGCGGGGCTGTTAAAAATAATGGATGGGAACAAGTGGTTAGACCTCGTGCACTCTCTGGTTCTGGGTCTATTTCCCCTACTAAACAAATGCTGGATGCATTTCCAATGTTAGATGGGAAAAGTATAGATGATCCATCATCTACTTATAGTTATGATAAACGAAAGTTCTATAAAAATAGGGATCCACGATTTTCAAAGACATTTGTATTTAACGGTGCGCTTTTCCCATATGCGAATGGTAGCGAATATCGCCAGTGGACTTATTATTGGAAAAATAAAAAGGGAGCGTATGTGTCTACAGAAACCCAAGGTGCCAATGCCAGCGGTATATATTTGAAAAAGGGTGCTGATCCAAAAGCTTCTGGAATATCGAATGGCGGAGCAGGGTTCCAACAAAGTGGAACTGATTTTATTGAATTACGCTTTGCGGAAGTGATATTGAATTTAGCTGAATCGGCTATTGGTTCAGATAAATTAACAGAAGGACTTGCGGGAATTATTGAGATTCGTAAACGTGCTGGGCTTGAAAATAAGGATGGATCTTATGGTTTAAGCGCTGCAATAGGAAATAGAAATAAGTTATTTGGGGCTGTGATTAATGAGCGTAGATTAGAGTTCGCTTACGAGGGAAAACGATTCTACGATCTAAGGAGATGGAAGCTTTTCGAGGCAGACTCTCCTACTGCGCAAAGAATCGGAGTGAAACCATTGAATGGAACAAGGCGTACAGGCTTATTTATTACTGTAAAAAATAGTGGTACGGAATACGTTGGTGATCTAGATCCGCTATTAAGGGACAGTAAAAGCGGCGTGCCGGTAATAGAGCGTCAGCCCTCTTCGTATCCTTCTGGAATCACGAATCAAGATGAATATTTGGATTATTTATACGACAATTACTTTAATATTGCAGAAAAAGACGATTTGGATCCCACAAATGGAGCATGGACTTTCTCCTGGTATCCACAATATTACTTCTTCGGACTCAATCAGACAATCTTGTCTACCTCTCCCTATTTACAGCAAACTTTGGGTTGGGATAGCATGAATGGTTCCGGATCTTTCGATCCTTTAAAATAGTTTCCCACGTACAGAATATCAAGGCAATGTATGCGTATTGTGACATACATTGCTTTTAATAAATGTACAGTTGACATATATTTGAAATAGAAATTATAAATCCTACTAACTAGATAAACATGTTACATAAAATAACGCTGACAGCATTGTTGAGCCTTTTCACATGCATTGCCTTTTGTCAATATCCCAAAATACCAGAAGACGTTAAGAAGTCTACAGATGACCTAATGAAAAAAGCATATGAGCAATCTGACGAAGCGTGGCAAAAAGCTTTACCTGTCATAGAAGAATATGCAAAGCTGGGTAAACCTTATATTCCTTGGGCGGGGCGGCCTGATGATCTTCCACAAGCTAAGATTTTGGCTTTCCCGGAAGCGGAAGGTGGTGGTAAATTTACTTTTGGTGGTCGTGGCGGTCAGGTATATGTGGTGACGAGCTTAGAAGATAATGGTCCTGGTTCATTGCGGGAGGCCTGTGAAAAAGGTGGTCCTCGCATTATCGTATTTAACGTTTCTGGTATCATCCGCCTAAAAACGCCATTGATTATTCGTGCGCCGTATGTGACTATCGCCGGACAATCTGCACCAGGTGATGGTGTCTGCGTGGCCGGTGAATCTGTTTGGATCAATACACACGATGTCTTGATCCGACATATGAGATTTAGACGGGGCGAAACGTACGTTGGCCGTCGGGATGACGCCATCGGTGGTAATCCGGTGGGAAATATTATGATCGACCACGTTTCGGCAAGCTGGGGCTTGGACGAAAATATGTCCATGTACCGCCACATGTATAATGATAGTACTGGAAAAGCAGAAGAAAAACGTGGTACTGTAAATATTACCATCCAAAATTCTATTTTCTCTGAAGCTTTAGATACATGGAACCATGCATTTGGTAGTACTTTAGGTGGTGAGAATTGCACATTCATGCGCAATCTTTGGGCAAACAATGCGGCTCGTAACCCATCTATTGGGTGGAATGGTCTGTTCAATTTCTACAACAACGTTGTGTACAATTGGGTACATCGATCAATTGATGGTGGAGACTATCAAGCTACATACAACATTGTCAACAATTACTTTAAACCAGGACCAGCGACACCTTTAAATCAGCCTGTAAGTTATCGCATCTTGAAGCCTGAATCGGGTAGAAGTAAATTGCCTTATGTGGTATTCGGCCGGGCGCATGTCAAAGGTAATATTGTAGAAGGAAACGAGAAAGTAACGGCTAACAACTGGGATGGTGGTGTGCAACTGGAAAATAAAAAAGGGGATGCGATGACTTATGCTGAAGCTCAGCCTTATTTCGCTGCAATGAGCGTTAAGGAACCATTCCCACATGCTAGTTTTCCGGTAATGACTGCGCAGGAAACTTACGGCTTTGTTCTTGAACATGCAGGAGCCACCTTGCCCAAAAGAGACCCTGTCGACACACGGGTTGTTGGTGATGTGAAAAATGGTAAACCAGTCAAATTATTAAGCAATGTGAAATTGCCGGAAAAAGATTTTGAACATCGAAGATTACCAAAGGATTCGTACAAAATTGGTATTATTACCGACATATCTCAAGTTGGCGGATATCCAGTGTATAAAGGTACACCGTACAAAGATTCGGACAATGATGGTATTCCAGATACAGTCGAGAAAGAAATGGGGCTCAATCCAAATGATCCGAGCGATTCAGCGAAGATTACAGCATCAGGTTATGCGAACATCGAAATCTATCTGAATAAATTAGCTGCTAAATAAAGCTATGACATCGTTACTGAATCGAAATACTGTGTTGCTATTGGGGCTAATAAGCCCCGTAGCGGCATTGGGCCAATATCCGGTTATTCCAGATTCCCTGAAAAAATTGGCTGCTGAACGGGACAAGGCAGAAATCATACGTTTAGAAAAAGTCTGGGCAGAAGCACAAAAAATTATAAAGGAGGAAGGGAAGCCCTATATCCCTTGGGCTGCAAAACCGAGTGACTTACCGCAGGCAAAAATTAAAGCATTTCCTGGTGCTGAAGGTGGAGGCGCTTATACCGCTGGTGGACGAGGAGGAAAAGTTTTTGTCGTGACAAGTCTTGCGGACACTGGTCCTGGAACGTTGAGAGAAGCCTGTGAGGCCGGTGGTTCCCGTATCGTTGTATTTAATGTTGCTGGTATTATTCAACTTGAAAAACCAATTGTTGTCAGAGCGCCTTATATTACGATTGCCGGACAGACAGCGCCAGGGGATGGGGTATGTGTGGCCGGAGAATCTTTTCTGATTGATACGCACGATGTCATTTTAAGGTTTTTACGTTTCCGCCGCGGTGAAACCGATGTAACGAGACGTGATGATGCTGTAGGAGGCAATGTGGTTGGCAATATTATGATTGACCACGTGTCTGCAAGTTGGGGTTTGGATGAAAATATGTCTATCTATCGACATGTATACGACCGTGAAGGTAAAAATCTCAAATTACCTACTGTCAATATTACGATCCAAAATTCTATTTTTTCTGAAGCACTGGATGCGTACAACCACGCTTTCGGAAGTACAATAGGTGGTTTAAACAGTACCTTTATGCGTAACCTATGGGCGTCAAATATCAGTCGGAATCCTTCCATAGGAATGTATGGTGACTTTGGATTTGTTAATAATGTTATTTGGAACTGGTGGAATAGAAGTGCTGATGGCGGAGATAATAAATCCTTATTCAACTT
The DNA here is from genome assembly GCF_031455655.1 of Sphingobacterium sp. 2149. Lineage (NCBI taxonomy): Bacteria > Pseudomonadati > Bacteroidota > Sphingobacteriia > Sphingobacteriales > Sphingobacteriaceae > Sphingobacterium > Sphingobacterium sp. 2149. The sequence continues at coordinate 156,649 of NZ_JAVDTD010000010.1, forward strand.
TATCAATAATTACTATAAGCCGGGGCCAATTACACCCAAAGATAAGCCGATTGCGTACCGTATCTTAAAGCCAGAATCTGGAAGAGATAAAGCCTTTAAAGATCAGTATGGGAAAGTATATGCACATGGAAATGTGGTAGAAGGTTTCCCAGAGGTCACTAAAAATAACTGGGCCGGAGGCATCCAGATTGAAGATCTACCGAATGTTGGTGATCGTGAAAAAGAAATCCGTGTGGATAAAGCGTTTTCAATGGCTCCCGTTACCGCACTATCTGCTCAGGATGCTTACAACTATGTTCTTAAAAATGTAGGTGCATTTCTACCAAAACAGGACGCTGTTGATCAACGGATTATTAGGCAAGTGTCAGAGAATAAAGTGTATTATGATACAACAAAAACGCAACATGGATTTGTGTCTGCATATGTTAAACGACGCCTTCCAGAAGACTCCTACAAACAAGGGATTATATCCCATATTGCACAAGTAGGCGGATATCCGACTTATCAGGGGATGCCTTACCAAGATTCGGACAACGATGGCATTCCAGATAATGTAGAAAAAAGTATGGGGTTGAATCCAAATGATCCAAGTGATTCTAGAAAAATAGCGAAAAACGGCTACGCCAATATTGAGAATTATTTAAATGGGGTGGTTGCAATAGATGCCGTCGTGCCAAAAAATAAAAAATAATCATGATAAAAAGAATTTCGCTCTTTTCTTGTATCGCATTATATGCTTTCACCTGCATTGCTTATACTGCACATGCACAACAAATGAAGGCATATAGTCCTCTGGTATGGGATGAGGCCAAGTTTGTGTACCATGCAGATTCCTTAGGAAATCAGATTCCTGATTTTTCTTACGCGGGATATAAAGGAGGCAATGAAGCTATTCCTACCGGACAGATTGCTGTTGTTGTTCCTCTAAAAACAGGTGATGCGACGCAACGTATACAAGCTGCTATCAACTATGTGTCAATGCTACCGTTGGGTAAAGATGGATTACGAGGAGTGGTGCTTTTACAAGCGGGAGTTTATTCTGTTTCCGGTTCTCTTAAAATAAGTGCCTCGGGTGTTATTCTGCGTGGTAGTGGTTTCACAACAAATGGAACTGTCATCATTGGTGAAGGAACAACAAGAGAAACACTCATCCGTATTCTCGGAAAAGACGATATCACGTTTGCAAAAAAGACAAACGTAACAAGTACTTACGTCCCTGTCAACGCGCGGGTATTGGATATTGATCATGCAGCTTCCTATAAAGCTGGCGATAAAATTAGGATTACAAGACCTTCCACGCAAGATTGGATTAATCAGCTTGGTACTGATCATTTTGGTGGTGGCATTACTTCGCTAGGTTGGAAACCCGGGCAACGCGATGTTACTTGGGATAGAACGATTGTCGCAGTGAAAGGTAATGGTATCGAGATTGATGCACCAATCACAACTGCATTGGACAGACGCTATGGCCAAACGACTGTTGAGCAATATAATTGGAAAGGAAGAATCGAAAATGTCGGTATAGAAAATATCACACTTAAATCTGCTTTCGATGCGAATAACCCGAAAGACGAAGACCATCGCTGGATGGCGATTACTATTGAAAATGCGGAAAATGTATGGGTGCGTCGCATGCAGTTCCAGCATTTCGCAGGATCAGCCGTTTACGCTTTAGCAAGTACCCAAAAATTAACTGTTGAGGATTGTATTTCCCGGGACCCGGTTTCAGAAATTGGTGGCCAAAGAAGATATACTTTTTTCACAAAAGGACAGCAGACCTTATTTCAGCGGCTTTATTCTGAGCAGGGATATCATGATTTCGCAGTGGGCTATCTGGCAGCAGGGCCAAATGCTTTTGTCCAATGTCAGGCAGTAGAGCCTTTCAGTTTCAGTGGTGGGATAGACAGCTGGGCGTCGGGAGTTCTTTTTGATAATGCAGATATAGATGCGCAGGCACTAAGCTATAAAAACCGAGGTCAAGATGGCCAGGGAGCTGGCTGGTCGGCAGCAAATTCTGTATTTTGGCAGTCGACAGCTGGACTTGTAGAGTGTTATCAACCCCCAACGGCACAGAACTGGGCTTTTGGGATTTGGTCTCAATTTCAGGGAAATGGCTATTGGGAGCAATCGAATGAATATATCAAGCCCAAAAGCTTGTATTATGCACAGTTACGGGAAAGAATTGGCCTAGCGGCTGATGAACGCACAGTACTGTTGCCAGTTTTGACCGAAGCATCCAGTAGTCCGCCCGTCAGTGTTGCCATGGAGCTGACGCGTCAGTCTGAAAATCCAATGACGAAACTGGTTGACTTTATTGCAGAAGCCGGTGATCGTTATCCCTTAAATATGACCGCAAATGTAAAAACCATCGATCAAATCGGCTATAAAGAGATCACCCCAGCAAAAAAACAAGCCGATATGCGTGTCGTAAACGGTTGGTTGGTACGTGGTGATGAAGTACTCGTAGGGGCCAAATCGGATGTTCCGTGGTGGAATGGTAGCGCTCGACCGCATGGTGCTGGGAAAGCGAAACCACATATCACACGCTATGTGCCTGGAGAGGTCGGAGCAGGACTGACAGATGATCTTGATGTGATGACAGATTCGTTGCTTAACGACAACATCCTTGCCATTGATCACAATTACGGGCTTTGGTACGATCGGAGACGTGATGACCACGAGCGTATTCGTCGGATCAATGGGGAGGTGTGGCCTCCGTTTTATGAACTGCCATTTGCGCGTAGTGGCCAGGGCTTAGCTTATGACGGCTTGTCTAAGTATGATTTAACAAAGTACAACAAATTTTACTGGGGACGCTTGAAACAATATGCAGATCTAGCAGACCAAAAAGGTTTGGTATTGCTGCATCAAAATTATTTTCAACATAATATTATCGAAGCTGGTGCACATTACGCGGACTTCCCATGGCGTGCAGCTAATAATATCAATAATGTCGGATTTCCAGAACCGGTTCCTTATGCGGGTAATAAACGAATTTTCATGGCAGAACAGTTCTACGATATCGATAACCCTGTTCGTCGTTCATTACACCGCGCATACATCCGTCAATGTTTAAATAATTTTAAAGACAACTCGGGAGTTATTCAGATGATTAGCGCCGAATATACCGGACCGTTGCATTTCGTTCAGTTTTGGATCGATGTGATCAAAGAATGGAAGGCTGAGACGGGTAAAAATCCAATGATTGGTTTAAGTGCTACGAAAGACGTACAGGATGCTATTTTGGCGGATACCGAACGTGCCAAAGAAATCCAGGTCATTGATATCCGCTACTGGCACTACCAAGCCGACGGAAAGACCTATGCGCCACAAGGAGGGCAAAATCTGGCACCGCGTCAACATGCACGCTTGTTGAAACCAAAGAAAACATCGATGGAGGCCGTTTATAAAGCCGTATCCGAATACCGCACAAAATATCCGGATAAAGCAGTGTTATACTTTGCTGACAACTACCCAACGATGGCTTGGGCATCTTTTATGGCTGGTGGGTCTATGGCCAACTTACCTAAAATAGGAAACAACGATTTCTACCGTGCGGCATCGACTATGAAAGCTGTACAAGTCAACAGCGGTACGTGGCTATTAAAGAGCACGCAGGGATTGATTATTTATAGCGAGCAAGCTATAGGTGAAAACATTGACTTATCCGATTATAAAGGACGTTTTGAAATGACACATATTAATCCGAAAAGCGGAGCGATTACCAAAACCGAGCAGATCAATTTGGGCAAGCACATTAATTTAAGCAATTATATAAAAGGGCCGGAAATTATTTGGCTAAATAAGAAATAACAACATGTCTATACGTAAGAAACTTATATTATTTACAGTTGCAGGAGCACTGTTTTCATGTACTTCCAATAAAGAGTCAAAGCACACTACATTATTGAAGATATCTGAAAATGGCAGATACATGATGACCAAAGATGGACAGCCCTTCTTTTGGTTGGGTGATACAGGTTGGTTATTGTTTAATAAACTCAACCGATCCGAAGCCGATCAATACCTTGAAGATCGAAAACAAAAGGGCTTCAATGTCATTCAGGCGATGGTCTTGCATACCGTTCCTTCTGTAAATGTTTATGGAGATTCTTCGGTTGTCAATAAAGATATTTCCAGACCGCTGGTGACCGAAGGTAACAATCCTGATAAGGCAACGGAATACGATTATTGGGATCATGTCGATTATATTATTGACAAGGCTGCTGAAAAAGGACTCTATGTTGCTTTGGTGCCGGTTTGGGGATCACCGGTGAAGGATGGAAAAGTATCAGCTGAGCAAGCAGAAAAATATGCCACGTTTCTTGCGGAAAGGTGGAAAGACCGTCCGAATATCATTTGGTTAAATGGGGGTGATATTAAGGGATCAGATAAGATGGAAGTGTGGGAGAAAATCGGCCAAACAATAAAAGCCATCGATCATAACCATTTAATGACTTTTCATCCTAGAGGACGAACGGCTTCTTCGGATTGGTTCCACGATAGACCCTGGCTGGATTTCAATATGGTGCAATCTGGACACCGTACCTACGCTCAGGACACTTCCGCGAATGAACAGAAACATTATGGCGAGGATAACTGGAAGTTTATGGCAGCCGACTGGGATATAAAACCCATTAAACCAACGATCGACGGGGAACCTTCTTATGAAGGCATCCCACAGGGATTACACGATATCACCCAACCGCGCTGGAAAGATGCTGACGTCAGAAGATACGGTTATTGGTCTGTATTTGCGGGGGCGTTTGGCTATACTTATGGACAGAACTCAGTGATGCAGATGCATGGAAAACAAGACTCGACATCGGCGTATGGTTCGGATGAGCTATGGAATTCGGCAATTCATGCGCCGGGGGCTACTCAGATGAAATTTTTGAAGGAACTTATGCTTTCCAGAGACAATTACTTTGATCGTGTTCCAGACCAGTCTTTAATTGCGGATAATGGTGATAAATACAATCGTTTACTAGCGACACGAACAGCGGATTACGCATTTATCTACAATTACAACGGTAGGGAAATGAAAATTAATATGGGAAAAATCAATGGGGACAAAGTAAAAGCGTCCTGGTTTGATCCCCGAAATGGGTCGACCAAAGTGATCGGAGAGTTTGAAAATAAAGGTGTACAAACTTTTGTGCCTGAGGGAGGACAAAAAGATGGAAACGACTGGGTATTGATCTTAGATAGCATTTAATGAGGAATTTGGTCAAATTGTTTATTTTATTTAGTGTGGCATCGATCTTGGCTTCCTGTCAGCGGGATGTTTACCTATTTACCTCGTTCCACGAACCCGCCAATGAAGGTTTGCGCTATCTGTATAGCAAAGATGGCTACCATTGGAATGCAATTAATGGGGTTTATTTAAAACCAGAATTAGGAAAACAGAAAATCATGCGCGATCCGTCGATGATACGGGATAAACAAGGTATTTATCATCTGGTATGGACCATTGGGTGGCAGGGAAATGAAGGAATCGGCTATGCACGTTCAAAAGACTTGATCCATTGGGGACACCAACAAATTATCCCTGTGATGCAGCAAGAGGCGACCACAGTTAATATCTGGGCACCAGAGTTATTTTATGATGATATAGAAGACCGGTTTATTATTATTTGGGCTTCCACCATTCCTTATCGTTTTGCAAAAGGCGTAGAAGAAGAGAAAAACAATCACCGCATGTACTATACGACAACAAAGGATTTTAAATCCTTTACGAAGACGAAATTATTTAGTGATCCGGGCTTTAGTATCATTGATGCCGTCATTGTCAAAAAAGAGCAAAAAGATTATGTGCTTGTATTAAAGGATAATACGCGGCCCAATCGAAATCTAAAGGTGGCCTTTGCGAAAAATCCGTTGGGGCCATTTCAGCAGATCTCTCAGCCTTTCTCGCCGTATTTAAGTGAGGGACCTGCGGTGCTTAAAGTCAAGGATCAATGGTTAATCTATTTCGATTCATATGGTAGCAAAAGCTATGAGGCTGTGTCCACCAAAGATTTTAAGGTCTTCGAAAAAATCAACGACAAGATTTCCGTTCCAGAAGGACATAAACATGGAACGATCTTCAAAGCATCCAATAAAGATTTAAAAAATTTGCTTCGGGTTGAAGCCAAAAAGAAATAGTATGTGTATCAAATTAGTATTAGTGGGTCTATCGCTGTCTTCTGTTATGAACCATGCGGTAGCACAACAAGATACAGTAAAGTATATAGGAAAGACATTATCCAATGTAGATTACCATCATGGACAGCTGACCCCTGCTGTGGGTACGCACAATATCCAGGTATTTCGAGCCAATAGAGAGTTTCCTGATTTGGCCGGAGGGCATAGTTTTACCTATAACCACCAGCCTTTTTTAGCGTATTGGAACAATACTTATTACCTACAGTTTCTCAGCAATCCTGTGGGGGAGCATATCGCGGAAGGAAAAACCTTGCTGTTAACATCAAAAGATGGCCGAAATTGGTCTAATCCGACAGATTTATTCCCGACCTATCTCGTTCCGGAAGGTTTTACCAAGCCAGGACGTACGGATAAGGCTGGGAAAAATTTATATGCAATCATGCACCAACGTATGGGCTTTTATCATGCAAAGAATGATAAATTGCTGACGCTCGGATATTACGGTGTAGCACTGGATGCCAAGGACGATCCAAATGATGGAAATGGTCTTGGGCGTGTAGTCCGAGAAATTCACAAAGATGGTAGCTTTGGGCCAATCTATTTTATTCACTTCAATGCCTCTTTTGATGAGAAGGGTGCCAAATATCCCTTTTATAAAAAGAGCAAAGACAAGGCTTTCGTACAAGCTTGTGACGAATTGCTGGGCACGCCACTCATGATGCAACAATGGGTAGAGGAGTCTGATCGAAACGATCCATTAATTCCTTTGCAGCGTCCGGTAAAAGCATTTTCCTTTTATCATCTCAATGATGGAAGGGTCGTCGGTTTATGGAAGCATGCATTGACATCGATGAGCAAGGACAATGGAAAAACCTGGCAATACTCACCATTGCGCGCCCCCGGGTTTGTGAACAGCAATGCGAAGATCTGGGGACAAAAAACATCCGACGGGCGCTATGCAACAGTGTATAACCCATCGGAATTCAGATGGCCCTTGGCCGTATCGACCAGTAATGATGGATTGAATTACACGGATTTGTTATTGGTTAACGGGGAGATCACCACAATGCGTTATGGCGGTAACTATAAGTCATATGGACCGCAATATGTTCGTGGTATCGTCGAAGGAAATGGCATGGTTCCCGATCGTAACATGTGGTTGACGTACAGTATGAACAAAGAAGATATTTGGACTGCTGTTGTACCTGTTCCGATCAAGTCTACAGTAGATGAGGTCGTGAACGATGATTTTGCGAAAAATGCTGTGCAAGCCTATCACAACTGGAATATTTATAGTCCTTTGTGGGCAAGTGCCAAGGTTGAAGGAAAAGCATTGGTCTTGCGCGATAAAGACCCTTTCGACTATGCAAAAGCAGATCGTGTGATTCAATCGGCCCAAAAAGGGACCATCGAATTTACAGTGAAGCCACAGCAAAATGATCATGGTACTCTACAGATCGAGTTGGTCAACGATATAGGCTTAGCTGCCGCTAGAATTATCATTGACAAAGATGGTATTATCAAAAATAAGGCAGGTTATCGAAATGCTTCGCTGACAAAATATGCAGCGGGAAAGACCTATCACTTTGTGTTAACTTTCGACGTGAGCACCCGCTCTTATCAAGTTGCCATCAATGGCGAGGATAAAGGCACGAAGCTATTTTTCCAACCCGTAAGCAACGTCAATAAAATCTCTTTCCGAACAGGCGATGTCAGAAGATTTCCAAATGCAGATACAGAAACAGACCAGGACTTTGATGTTGAAAATGCAGGTGCTTCGATCAAAGAAGCTATTTATCAGATTACTTCGCTGAAAGCGGAAAAGTTGAAATAAATGAGACGGTTTATTGTACATATTGCTTTATTGGTAGCCGGTTTCTCGGCAAAGGCAGATGTCATATTGCCCAATATTTTTGCCAATCACATGGTCTTGCAACGCAACCAGCCGGTCGCCATTTTTGGTTCCGCAAATCCCGGTGAGCAGGTAAGTGTAGCCTTTCAAAATCAGTTGAAGACGACAGAAGCTGATCAAAATGGGCATTGGAAAGTTGAACTAAAAGCCATGCCGGCTAATGCGGTTGCACAGACCTTGACCATCAGGGGAAACAATACGATCGAACTTAAAGATGTTTTGGTCGGTGAAGTTTGGCTGTGCTCGGGCCAATCGAATATGGAATACCAAATGCGTAAAATTGTGAAGGTAAAAACTCCGCTGAAGGGTGATTATTTTCCTAAAAACGAAGTTTCTGAAGCAAACAATCCCAATATCCGATTATTTTTGGTCCGCCGGAAATTTCTGGCCAAGCCGGATGGCCAATATGAGGGCTGGGCTGTAGCCCGGGATTCGGCACTGCGTCAATTTTCTGCGCCGGCCTATTTCTTCGGGAAAACGCTACAGCAAGAATTAGGTGTCCCTGTAGGCATTATTTCATCAGCTGTGAGCGGCAGCAGAATCGAGCCCTGGTTCTCCGAAGAATATTGGACAAGTTCACCTTATCTGAAAGATAAAAAGAAAGAAGGCGATCCCGGTAAATTCTTTCATACGATGATTGCACCATTAGCACCTTACACTTTAAAAGGATTTGTTTGGTACCAAGGTGAATCCAATACCTTTTTAAAAGAAACTATTAGTTATAGTTATAAAATGAAGGCGCTGATCGAAAATTGGCGGACACTTTGGGGAAACCCCAAATTACCGTTTTATTTTACCGAAATCGCACCTTTCTATTATTCCCTGGACGAAAAAGGTCATGTCCGTATGCCGAGAACAGTGTTGCCGGAATTTCGGGAAGCCCAAGATCTGGTTTTGCAATTGCCGCATACAGCACGTATCATTACGACAGATCTGGTCGATGATCCACACGATCTCCATCCAAGTTATAAATGGGAAATCGGTCGTCGTCATGCCCTTAAGGCTTTAAAATACGTCTATCATAGAAATATTGTAGCCGATGGCCCTGAACTAGAGGCTGTAAAATACCAAGGTAAACAAGCAACGGTAAAATTGAAACATGCGAAAGGCTTAAAGACTATCGATGGCAAACCCTTAACATCGTTTGAAGTTGCGGATGAGGATGGCATATTTTATTCAGCACAGGCTGCTATCAACGGACAGACAGTCGTACTTGAAAGTGACCAGGTACAACAGATTCGTCAGGTACGTTTTGGTTGGGACGAAGCTGCCCAGCCCAACCTGGTGAATACCGCTGACCTGCCGGCCGCACCTTTTAGAACAAATAATCCATTACAACATATTAAATTGAAATAGTCTTTAGCGATCATGAACTTGAAAACAAAAATAGCGTTATCCTTACTTTTTTTTGGCACTATGGGATTGCAGGTATCTGCCCAAAAAACAGCGAGCCAATACCTCTCTGGAAAAGGAAAGGATGATGGTGTATTATGGGACTTTTATGTGAGCGAAGGCATGAATGCCGGGAAATGGACGAAAATACCAGTTCCCTCCAACTGGGAACAACAGGGCTTCGGGAAATATAATTACGGCTTCAATAAAGAGGCTGATAAAGGCAAAGAGGTAGGTTACTATAAATATACATTTAAAGTATCCGATGCTTGGCAGGATAAGCAGGTGCGTATTGTTTTTGAAGGATCTATGACTGATACCGAAGTCAAGATCAATGGCAAGCTAGCCGGCGCTATCCATCAGGGATCATATTATGTTTTCAAATACGATATTACGAAACTGTTGAAGTTTGGCGAAGAAAATCTATTGGAAGTCCATGTTGCTAAGCATTCGGCAAACAAGTCGGTGAATGCGGCGGAACGGGAAGGTGACTTCTGGATTTTTGGTGGGATTTTTAGACCGGTCTATTTGGAGGCCCTGCCCCAGCATCATATTGAACGTATTTCATTGGACGCAAAGGCCAATGGTACATTCCGGGCAAAAATAGCGACAGCGGGAGAAGCGGACGAAATTACGGTTCAACTGCTTGATGCAAAAGGAAAGAAATTTGGAAAACAGCTGAAAGCAAAGCTGTCAGACAAAAACAATTGGCTCGAGGGACAATTTTCAGCTCCGCAATTATGGTCTGCCGAATTTCCGAACTTATATACAGCGCAATTTACCTTGTCGAAAAATGGTAAGGTACAGCACCAGCTGGAGCAAAAATTTGGTTTTCGGACTATAGAAGTCAAAGAACGTGATGGCGTTTATGTCAATGGCGTAAAGGTCCGATTCAAAGGGGTCAATCGGCATGCGTTCGTTCCGGAATCCGGACGGACGACGAGTAAAGAAGTTAGCATTGCCGATGTGAAGCTCATGAAGGAAATGAATATGAACGCTGTCCGAATGGCCCATTATCCACCAGACAATCATTTTCTGGCTGTCTGTGATTCATTGGGTTTATATGTCATGAACGAGATAGCGGGCTGGCACGGACACTACGATAAGGAAGTCGGCACTAAATTATTGCGGGAGATGATGGTCGTATCTGAAAATAATCCTTCCGTTGTTTTCTGGGCAAATGGGAATGAAGGTGGGCATAATCCAGATTTTGATCCCATCTTCGCAGAAGAGGATATTCAAAAACGTGCTGTGATTTATCCTTGGGCCGTACATGATGGTTTTGAAACAACCCATTACCGGGAATATAACTATGGTATTGGTACCTATGATCATGGGCACAATATCATTATGCCGACGGAGTTTTTGCATGGCATGTACGATGGCGGGCATGGTGCCGGATTGGAGGATTATTGGAAAGCGATGCTTGCCAATCCCCTTGCTGCGGGTGGTTTTCTTTGGGATTTTCGTGATCAGGGAATCGTCAGGACGGATAAAGGCGGTATTATAGATACTGATGGAAATCGTGGTCCGGATGGTATTATTGGCCCACATGGCGAAAAAGAAGGAAGCTTCTTTACGATAAAAGAGGTATGGAGTCCTATTTTCTTTGAAAAGCGGGAAATGACCAAGGGATTTGATGGGGCATTCCATATTGAAAATAGATACGCATTTACCAATGTTAACCAGTGTACCTTTTCGTACGAACTCAAAAAGTTGGGCGGTTATGATGAGGTTAAGGAAACAAAAAAAGGAACGATTGTCGCTCCCAATATCCGCCCCGGTGATAAAGGGATTTTAAAAGTTGATTTCCCTACAGGTTGGGAGGACTTTGATGTCTTATATATTACCGCAAAAGATGTGTATCAACAGGAACTCTTTACCTGGAGCTTTCCGATTACATTGCCGAATCAGGTGGCAAGTAGCCTCCTGAAACCAAATGGAACAGGGGATATTGCCGTACAGGAGACCGCGAATGCCTATCTGGTGAAAGCGAATGGCATTAGCTATCAAATCAATAAGACAAGCGGATTGCTGGAGCAGGTTCAAAATGCCAAAGGAGTAATTCCTTTCAAAAACGGACCGGTTTTACAGGAAGCGGCGACAAATTATAAGGATTTCAAATTGGACCGTGAGGATGGAAAGGTGATTATCGCATCTACTTTTGATAAAAAAGAGAGTTACAATACCTTGCGTTGGGAAATCCTTGCTTCGGGACAGTTGAAAATGCATGTTCAATATTTTCCTGAAAGTTATTTTACACGTTTTGTCGGAGTGAATTTCGATTTTCCGGAGGATCAAATCGAAGGTGTTGAATATCGAGGAATGGGCCCTTATCGGGTTTGGAAAAACCGGATGAAAGGGAATCAGTTTGGCGTGTGGAAAAAGAAGTACAATAACACCGCAACGGGCGAATCGCCATTCGAATATCCCGAATTTAAAGGGTACCATGCCAATATGTATTGGACCAAATTTATCGGAAAGGATCAAAGTTTCCGGGTGTTTACTGATCGGGAGGATGTGTTTTTGCGTTTATATACGCCGAAAGAACAGCAAGATACCGAATGGAAAAACATGGAACCTACTTTTCCGAAAGGCGATATTTCTTTTATGAATGGTATTTCAGCCATCGGCACGAAAACACAAAAGCCAGAAACGACGGGGCCGATGGGTATGAAGCACGTCTACTATGATTTTGAGAAGGAGCCAGCTCGGGCTTTGCATATGGTACTTTATTTTGATTTTGAAAACTAATGAAAGCTAATACTCTTGCATCCTTTTTATCCATGTTCTTGTCGATCTTGTGGCATCAGGCTACAGCACAGATCACTGTTGCTGACCTGCGGACCGAATTACGTTCGAATCCGATCGGTATAGATGTCATTGCTCCAAGACTGAGCTGGCAATTGCAGGGCAGTGAGCGGTCTATCCGACAAGAAGCCTATCAGGTACTTGTCGCTTCCTCACAAGAAAAACTGGATCAGAATATCGGCGATTTTTGGGATTCTGGGAAACAGGTTTCGAATAATTCCACGCATGTTATTTATGCAGGCAGCGCTCTGCAGAGCCGCATGGAAGTGTTCTGGAAAGTAAAAGTGTATACGAATAAGGGTGAAAGTAGCTGGTCTGAGCCGGCTGGTTGGACTATGGGGCTGCTGCATTACAAGGATTGGACAGGACGCTGGATTGGTTTTGATCAGTATTTCCCATCAGACAATGAAAAGACTAGTCAATTGGCTGCCCGTTATTTCAGAAAGGAATTTACAACAACCAAACAGATTAAGCAGGCTACAGCCTATGTGATGGGGCTAGGACTTTATGAATTATATATTGACGGCAAGAAGATAGGCGATCAAGTACTGGCTCCAGTGCCTACGGATTATACCAAGAACATTAAGTATAATGTTTTGGATGTAACACAATCACTTTCGGCAGGTAAGCATGCGATCGGGGTGATCTTGGGAAATGGACGGTTTTATGCCATGCGTCAAGCAAAACCTTATAAAATAAAAACCTTTGGATTCCCAAAATTGCAAATGCAGCTTATGCTGACTTATACGGATGGCTCTACAGAGGTCATTAAGACCGATGATTCGTGGAAAGGAACGACCGAAGGACCCATAACGGCAAATAACGAATATGATGGTGAGGATTATGATGCCAGAAAAGAACTAACGGGCTGGGCAAATCCAGGTTTTAACGATAAAACATGGTTGAAGGCTGCTTTTGTGCAAGAGCCCGGTGGCAATTACGAAGCGCAGTCGGAAGGTATGAAGGTGATGCAAGATATTGCACCAATTTCGATCGTCAAAAAGTCCGAAGGAAAATACATCCTTGATTTTGGACAAAATTTCTCGGGTTGGGTAAAGATGACGGTGTCCGGTAGGCGTGGAACAGCAGTGACACTCCGTTTTGCAGAATCTTTGACAGAAGATGGCGAACTATTTACAACAAATCTGCGCGACGCCAAAGCAACGGATCATTATATATTAAAAGGTGGCGAAAAGGAAACCTGGGAACCGCGATTTACTTACCATGGATTTCGTTATGTCGAAGTCAGCGGCTATCCGGGCATAGCTTCAAAAAGTAATTTTGTTGGCCGCTTTGTCTACGACGATATACGCGATGCGGGAGCCTTTGTGTCTTCCAACACACTCATCAATCAGATCCATCAAAATGCATGGTGGGGGATTGCTTCAAACTACAAAGGTATACCGGTAGATTGTCCACAACGCAATGAGCGTCAGCCCTGGTTGGGTGATCGTCCAGTCAGTGCATACGGTGAGAACTTTCTCTTTGATAACGCTAATTTTTATACTAAATGGCTCGAAGATATTCGGCTGTCCCAAAAGGAGGATGGCGCATTACCGGATGTTGCACCAGCATTTTGGCGCTACTATAGTGATAATATCAGCTGGCCTGGAACTTACCTATTGATCGCCAATATGCTTTATCAGCAGGCTGGCGATCTGCGAATCTTGAAAAAACATTATCCGGCCATGAAAAAATGGATGGATTATATGCAGTTACGTTATACAGGAACGGATGGTATTATTACCAAGGATAGTTATGGTGATTGGTGCTTCCCACCGGTAACCATTGAAGCTGGAAGAGGTAAGATTGCCGATAAAAAATATCCGAGTGCATTGATCGCAACTTCCTATTACTATCATTTGTTGCAGACGATGGCCCGATTTAGCATCCTCGTCGGCAATGGACAAGATCAGGCTAACTTTTTGGATCGCGCAGCGAAGATGAAAGTAGCATTTAATGCTGCGTTTTATAACGAAGCAGGATATTATGGTGGCAATTCATTGACTGATAATATATTGGCGTTATCTTTTGGCTTAGTCGAAGATACGAACAAAGAAAAGCTAAGCAACCGGATCGTGGAGATTGTGGAAAAAGAAAATCACGGGCACCTGAGTACAGGACTTATCGGAACACAATGGATTATGCGCACGCTGACCAAAATCGGCCGTGTGGATCTTGCCTATAAAATTGCAACCAATAAGACCTATCCTTCCTGGGGTTATATGGTCGAAAATGGGGCCACAACAATTTGGGAGTTGTGGAATGGCAATACAGCCCATCCCAAGATGAATTCACAAAATCATGTGATGATGTTGGGCGATCTCTTGATATGGCTCTATGAGGATTTGGCGGGTATCAAATCAAAGGAGCATGCCTTTCAGACTGTTGTCATGAAACCGCAGGTCGTAGCAGGATTGGATCATGTGGATGCAAGCTACAAAAGTGTTTATGGAACCATTCAATCCAATTGGAGCAAAAGCAAATCGACTTTCGAATGGAAGATTTCTATTCCGGCCAATACCAGAGCAGAGATCTATCTGCCTACGACAGAACTGTCCACGATCCTGGAAAATAATCAAAAAATAAAAAACGATAAAGATATTCAGATCCTACGACAGGAAAAATCAGGTGTTTGGCTCGCAATAGGATCAGGAGATTACCAATTCAAAATTAAACTATAAGCAGTATTTAGTATACATGTATAATATTAAAAATACATTTATGAAGATAAAAATTAAATTAGCAACAGCCCTATTGTTTTTATATTCCTTGTGTTCTTACGGACAAAATCCGACATTAAAAGAATGGCAAAAAGGCGTAATAAAAGATGAGTTTATTTATGATACAGAATCTTTTCCGTCCTGCCATTCCGCTACGATGGCAGAGACGGATCAAGGCCTGGTATATGCCTTTTTTGGTGGAACGAAAGAACGTCATCCCGATGTGGAAATCTATGTGAGTAGACTTGAAAACGGTAACTGGTTAGCGCCAGTGTCGGCAGCGGATGGTGTACAGCCAGATGGCAAGCGCTTGCCGACCTGGAACCCGGTCTTATATCAAATACCCAACGGAGATCTTTTGTTATTTTACAAAATTGGACCCAAGCCATCGGAATGGTGGGGGATGCTCAAACGTTCCAAAGATGGCGGTAAGACTTGGTCTGCTGCCGAGAAGTTGCCCGAGGGCTTTATTGGACCGGTGAAAAATAAGCCTGTTCTTTTGCAAAATGGCACCTTGCTGAGTCCTTCCAGTACAGAAGGAAATGGCTGGAATGTACATTTTGAGGCGAGTTCGGATTTTGGTAAGACCTGGCGTAAAATAGGCCCTATCGCCCGTGGTGCAGATAATTTGGATGCCATACAACCGAGCATACTTGACCACGGAAATGGTCGGTTGCAAATATTGGCGCGCACACGCAACCGTGCGGTCGTAACATCTTGGTCTAAGGACTGGGGCGAACATTGGACCCCACTGGAAAAAACGGCGCTCCCAAATAATAATTCGGGTACGGATGCCGTAACGCTAAAAGACGGACGGCATGTGTTGGTGTATAACCACGTGCTTCCGGAAGGTAACTTAGCCAAAGGGGCACGTACACCATTGAATGTTGCTTTTTCCAAAGATGGCAAGCAGTGGCAGGCCGCACTTATACTTGAGGATTCGCCAATCAGTCAGTATTCTTATCCCGCAGTGATTCAAACCAAAGATGGGCTATTGCATTTTGGCTATACCTGGCGTAGAAAGAAAATGAAACATGTCGTCGTAGATCCGAAGAAAGTGAAATTAATCCCGATTGAGGATGGCATCTGGCCAACAAAAAAAGGATATAAAAAACCAGACCCTAATGCATATGTCAAAGAAGAAGATTAAGCTTGTTTTCACCGCATGTCTGTTTGTGGTTTCGCTTGTTGTCAAGGGGCAGGACAGCTTACTCAATTATGAGCATAAATTTAAGCAACCCCTGGAAAAAGTGCTTGCCTTGATGCAAGAACGGTATCAGGTCAAGATCAAATATGATCCACGTAATGTCAAAGACATTATGGTGGACTACGCACCCTGGAAGTTTAGGGCAGATCTTGTAGGCACAGAAGTCAATTTGCTGTATCCCTTGGGTTTTAAACTGCAGGAGGAAGCAAAACCTAATACTTATAAATTAAAATTATACGAGTATTACCGCTGGAAACCACAGGAAGGGTGGGATTTTCTGAACCTATTGTCCAAAAAATATACGGATCAGGCAAGTTGGGAGAAGAGAAAAGATCAATTGCGTGTTGCGGTGAGAAAAGCGATGTACTGGGATAAGCTGAAAAGTATACCGAATCAACCGATCCGTTTGGGCAAGGCACGTCGCTATGCGGATTACCAAGTTCAGAATTTTGCCTTAGAAATTATCCCGGGAGTATATATCAATGGCAGTATCTATTCGCCGCTCAAGCAAAAGAAAAATATCCCTGTGATGTTATCTCCTGATGGCCATTGGCCAAATCAGCGGTATCGTTCGGATGCGCAAAAGAGATTTATCACCTTAGCTCGACTAGGATGTATGACAGTAAGCTATGACTTATTTGCCTGGGGAGAATCCCTATTGCAGTTTGCTTCGACAGATCATCGCAGCAGCGAAGCCATGTTGATGCAGACCTGGGGAGCAGCACGAATTATGGAATATGTAATGAGCTTGCCTAATGTCGATCGAAGCCGAATAGGAATCAGTGGCGGATCGGGTGGGGGTAGCCACAGTATTTTAATGGCTGCTTTAGACGATCGCTTCACGTTGGTCGCTCCTGTCGTGGCAATGTCTTCTTATTTCTTTGGTGGATGTCCCTGTGAAAGTGGAATCCCCGTACATTTTGTCTGTGGCGGGACCAATAATGTTGAACTGGCTGCGATGACAGCGCCCAAACCACAACTGATCATCTCCGATGGACAGGATTGGACGAAGGAGACCGCTACTAACGATTTTCCATATCTGCAGCATATCTATGGTTATTATGGCCAGCAAAATCAGGTGCAACATGCACATTTTCCGGATGAAGGTCATGATTTTGGCTATAACAAAAGGCAGGCACTCTACAAATTCCTGCTCGACCATTTTCATTTAGATCAAGCTAAAGCTGCCGATATCATCGTGGAAACCGGTATTCAGATTGAGCCGGAGGAGTTATTATACAGTTTTGGAAAGAAGGAGGAAAACTTACCAAAGAACGCGATTCGTGGGATGGGACAGTTGAAAGCATTGTTAAAATCATATCAGATTGAACTATGATGAACCGAAAAAAATTTATACGCGATACCTTGGCTTTAATTGCCATAGCAGCCCTGCCTTCTGCTGCCTTTGCTGCACCTAAGCGACGTTACAATGTCGCTGTAATCGATCTGATGATCTTAAAGCGGCAGAAGCTAAGTGCATTTGACCTGGCAAAAGAAATAGGAGCAGACGGGTTGGAGGTAGATATGGGCGGATTGGGCAACCGAATTACTTTTGACAGTAAGTTGGGCGATCCAGCACAACGGAAGGCTTTTCTTGACAAAGCAAAGGAAACCGGAATAACGATCTGTTCGTTGGCCATGACCGGCTTTTATGCACAGTCTTTTGCTACGCGGCCGACTTATCAGCAGATGGTAGGGGATTGTTTGGAAGCTTGCCAGAATATGGGGGTTAAAGTCGCTTTCTTGCCTTTGGGCGTGACGTGCGACTTGGTTAAATATCCCGAACTGCGACCTGCTATTGTGGAGCGTCTTCGTATAGTAGGTGAGATGGCAAAAAAAGCCGGTGTGATCATCGGGATTGAAACAGCATTGGATGCAAAAGCTGAGGTTGATCTTTTAAAGGAAATTGGGTCCAAACATATCCAGATCTATTTTAATTTTTCCAATCCGTTGAAAGAAGGGCGTGATCTGATTCAGGAGCTGACTATTTTAGGAAAGAAGCGGATCTGTCAGATTCATTGTACGGATGAAGATGGTGTATGGCTCGAAAATAACAAACGACTGCATATGCCTTTGGTAAAACGAACCTTGGACCGTATGGGCTGGCGCGGTTGGCTCGTGATCGAGCGATCCCGTGACGCTAATCTATCACCACGTGCCGTCAAAGAAAATTTTGGTGCAAATACACGTTACGTAAAACAGGTGTTTCAATGAAATTAAACTGGATAATATCGCTTGTAGTGGTAGTAATGGGCATGCAGGGATGTCGAAGTCTTTCGGTTAAAAAGCAACTGGATAAGACCCTGTTACGTGCCGATCAGATAGGAGCGGGAGAGATGCCTCTTGAGCCAGAGAAGGTACAATCCCCTTTTACGGCATGGAAGGTCCAGCGGCCGACATTTCCGATGCGACATGATACTGCAGGGCCTGCTGAAAATATACAGGCTAAGCTCGATCAGCTTGCGGCACAGGGGGGAGGTACGTTAGTACTGAAAGGACATCACTATACAGGACGGATTACGCTAAAGTCCTATATTAATCTAAAATTGGATGAAGGTTCCGTTTTGGAATTTAAGCATGAAATCAATGATTTTCTGCCTGTGGTGTTTACACGGAACGAAGGAGTAGAATTATATAGCTTGGGGGCTTGTATTTATGCCAATGGGGCAGAAAACATTGCCATCACGGGATCAGGTAGAATTATTGGCCCCGGTGAAGGCAGCGTCCGGAATAAAACCATGACGCATGACGTCATTGAAAATATTGTCGATAGTAATACGCCTGTTGAGCAGCGGATCTACGATGGAAAGACCGCAGATTTCATCTTCCCACCGGCACTCATTGCGCCTATTAACTGCAAAAGTGTCTGGATTGAAGGTGTATCGCTCGAGCGTACTGCTTTTTGGAATATCGTGCCCACTTATTGTGAGGATGTCGTAATCCGTGGAGTTCGCATCCATTCTATGGGTATACCACGTGGGGATGGGATCGATATTGAATCATGCAACCGCGTGCTTGTGGAGTACTGCACCCTAAATACTGGAGACGATTGTATTGCCGTGAAAGCAGGACGTGGGTTCGACGGACTACGGGTAAATAGACCTTCGGAAAATATAGTTGTCCGCTATTGTTTTTCCGAAAAAGGTCATGGTGGATTTACAATCGGTAGCGAGACGGCGGGTATGGCCAAGCAGGTGTATGTCCATGATTGTTTGTTTGGAAAAACCAATGTTGGCATCCGTTTTAAGACCAGAAGGCCGCGCGGTGGTGGCGGATCTGATATTCACTTTGAGCGTATCCGGATGCAGAATGTGGAATCAGCTTTACGCTGGGATATGCTGGGACAAGCCCAACATGTGGGCAATCAGGCTAGCCGTGATTTCGAAGTTCAAAAGAACGCTCTGACACCACGTTTCTCGGATATCCAAATAAAGGATATATATATTGATGCGGCTAAAAATTGTATTAAGATCGAAGGTATTCCTGAGTCTGTTTTGGAAAACGTATCTATTGATCGTGTTTTTGGACGTGGAGACCGATATCTGTCGATTAAAGATGCTAAAAATATCAAGATTAAAAATAGTGTTTTTGTGTGTAAAGATACCAGTATCTCAACAACCAATGTTTTGGGGCTGATACAAGATCGCGTACGTGTCATCACGGAATCGCCCTAATAGTTGGTTATGAATACAGTAGGGGAAAAAAGAAAAAGAATGAAGAATATTGTAAAACAGGGAGTCGTTTTAGGAAGCATTTTCCTGTTATTGCTAGCTATGCCCCTAGTTGGTATGGCTAAGTTATCAGTAACGCGTGTTCTGATAGAAGGACGCGAAAACCCATTGGGTATAAATACAGTAAAGCCTTCATTTAGCTGGCAATTGCACAGCGATAAATTTGATGTGCAACAACAGGCTTATCGTATCGAGGTCAGTAAAAGCACTCGTTTTGCGAAGCAGGATTTGCTTTGGGATTCCCAATGGGTAGCGACAGAGCAATCCCTAAATTTGTTATACCAGGGAAATCCTTTAGCTACAGGTACAAGTTATTACATCAGAATACACGTTCGTGATAATAAAAAGGAGATAGCCACAAGTGCGGTGCAACGGTTCCACACAGGGTTATTGCAAGCCCAAGATTGGGGCAATGCAAAGTGGATTGCAAAAGATATATTACCGGATTCATTGGTCAATCCACTGCCACTAAGCTCCAGCAAGCTCCGCCTGGATAAAAGTTATGACCTTCCGGTTTTCCGGAAATCAGTTCAGGTGAAAAAGAAGATCAGTTCTTCGATTGCTTATGTGGCAGGCCTGGGACATTACGAGTTGCTATTGAATGGCAAGCGGGTAGATGATGCAGTGCTACAGCCGGGTTGGACAAAATATGACAAAGAAGCCTATTATGTGGTTTATGATCTTACCCAAGCCTGGCAACAGGGAAAGAATACAATTGCTGCCCTATTAGGAAATGGGTTTTATTATATTCCACCAATTAAAGGCCGATTTCAAAAACATAAAGTTGCTTTTGGTCTGCCAAAGCTCAAACTTAAGATCGTCAATACCTATACGGACGGGAGGCAAGAAATCATCGTTAGTGATGCAGGCTGGAAAACACACCGGTCACCCATTACTTTTTCCAGCATGTATGGGGGCGAGGATTACGATGCACGGATTTTACCTGATCATTGGTCAGCCCCTGTTTACGATGACAGGAACTGGCAGCAAGCGCGCATAACGGATGGGCCACATCTACGGGCTCAGGATATTGATCCGGTAAAAATTATGCAGCGCTTCGCGCCCGTTGAATTACAGCAGGCTGATGGGGGGAAACGGATCACCTATGATTTTGGACAGAATGCGTCGGGCATTGTCACTATGCAAATGACCGGACAAGCGGGAGATACCGTACGGGTGTATCCGGCCGAATTGCTGACTACGGATGGACGCCCTAGTCAAAAGCATTCGGGAAGCCCCTATTATTACCAATATATTTTTGCAAAAGATGGGACGGTATCCTGGCAGCCACGTTTTACGTATTATGGATTTCGCTATGCTGAAGTTCAGTTACATCCTGCCGGTAGCAAAGCGGTTCGGATGGATGCGATACAGTTGGCCCATATCCGGAATAGTACAGCGCAGGTAGGAAGCTTTCAAAGCTCCGATACGCTATTTAATCAGATCCATGGATTGATCAATTGGGCTATTAAGAGTAATATGCTCAGTGTCTTTACCGATTGTCCACACCGCGAAAAATTGGGCTGGCTGGAGCAGTTACATTTAATGGGGCCGTCGGTACAATTTAACTTTGATGCTGAACGCCTGTTTGCCAAGTCGCTGCGGGACATGCGGCAATCTCAGACAAAGGATGGTCTAGTTCCTGAAATAGCGCCCGAATATGTACAGTTTGACTGGGGCGGTGATATGTTTAGGGACTCACCCGAGTGGGGAAGCAGCTCGATTATCTTGGGCTGGTATGCCTATCGCTGGTATGGAAACAAGTCTTTTCTTGCCGATAATTATGCCATGATGACCCGTTATATCGATTATTTGGGCACAAAAGCGAAGGGACATATTTTAACACAGGGTTTGGGTGACTGGTATGATTTGGGACCGGAGCGTCCCGGTGTTTCCCAGCTGACTACTCCCGGGATTACGGCTACGGCAATCTATTACTATGACTTGAAACTCATGGTAGACATCGCTATGCTACTTGGACAAAAAGAAGATGCCGAAAAATTTGAGACGTTACAGCAGGCCGTTTTCAGTGCCTTCAATCAACAATTTTATCGACCTCAGGAACATAGCTATGGCTCCGGTAGTCAGACAGCGCTGGCCATGCCACTGTATGTTGGACTGGTACCTCAGGAGGCCCAACAGGCAGTTTTTGAAAAACTAACAACAACGGTTTGCCAAAATGATACGGCGTTGACGGCGGGAGATATCGGTCATCGTTACCTGCTACAGGTGTTACACTCCAACAACCGTGATGATCTGATTTATGCCATGCACCATCGTGATGACCGGCCCGGATATGGTTATCAGCTGCGAAAAGGTGCCACGGCACTGACCGAGTCTTGGGCGGGTCTTCCAAACGTCTCCAATAATCATTTTATGCTTGGCCACCTGATGGAGTGGTTTCATACCGGTTTGGGCGGAATACAGCAAGATGCAGGATCGACCGCATTTAAACACTTTCGAATCGAGCCCAAAATGCTGGATGCACTGAAAGACTGTGAGATAAATTTTAGAAGTCCATATGGAAAAATTTATTTTAACCGAGAACAATCTAAAGGAAATTATCAAGTAGAGATACCTGTCAATAGCCAATGTACATTGGTTTTGCCAAAGGGAACTTATCAGGTCAATGGAAGAGCCATGGAGGCCCAAACTGTCAATGTAAAAGAAGACCATGTTGAATTCAAATTCGGCTCAGGAAAATATACAATTACTCAGTGAAAGCTGATATCGTGATTATTTTAGCCAATTATAAACCCATTGAAATACCATTAGACAACAACGTAAATAGTTCAGATTGTACTAACGAAGAAAAAGAGTAGACAGATGAAAAGATTAATGCTATTGCTATCCATTGCTTTGGCCGGTCCTAAATTAAAGGCTCAGACTCCGGCAGTTTCCAGTGCGGAAATGACAAAAATTTATGAAGAAGTAAAGACCCCCTATAAGTATGGACTTGTTTTAGTACCTGCGCATAAAGGCGAATTGATGGATTGTCCGACCATTTATAAGGAGGGGAAATATTGGTATATGACGTATATTGTGTTTGATGGAAGTGGTTATGAGACCTGGCTGGCGCAGAGCTCGGATCTTTTGAACTGGAAGACCTTGGGGAAACAACTCTCCGTGGCACCAGATGGCAGCTGGGATGCTAAGCAGCGAGCAGGATATAATGCCTTGGTGGATACAAAATGGGGCGGGAAGTATAAGCTCAACAGCTACGCTGGAAAATACTGGATGTCCTATTTCGGTGGTTCCACAGCTGGTTACGAACCTGAGCCGCTGGCGATTGGAATGGCTTATACAACTAAAAAAGCAACACAACCTGTGGAATGGCAACGGTTGTCTAAGCCCGTGTTGACCAGTACGGATCCGGATGTTTCCTGGTGGGAAAATCGGCATAAGCTATTCAAAAGCTATGTGATTGAAGATCCTGATAAACAGACGGGCCATCGCTTCGTCATGTATTACAATGCCGTAGGCGATTCATTACCCAATAATAAAGCAACGCGATGGTATGAACGTATTGGTATGGCTGTGTCAGATGATATGGAAAACTGGAAGAGGTTCCAGCCGAACCCTGTGGTTCACCATCCGGTAGGAATTACGGGAGACCCTATGATTCAGCGGATCCAAAATACTTGGGTCATGTTTTATTTTGGCGCTTTCTGGAAAGACCGTAAAGGGGCATTCAATCGATTTGCGGCATCCAAGGATCTAATCCACTGGACAGATTGGGATGGTGCAAATCTGATTGAATCAAGTGAAAGTTTTGATCAGCAATATGCGCACAAATCATTTGTATTGAAAGCGGAGGGTGTTGTTTATCATTTTTATTGTGCAGTGGACGGCAAAGGTAACCGCGGTATCGCCTTGGCAACTTCGAAAGATTTAGGTAGAAGTACGGTGCGTTTTAAAGACTTAAGCCATGAGCAAGAATAGCCCCTCAGGCCTAGGTCACTTTTCAAAAAACTATTCCTAATGGATAAACCCGAAGGAAGTTTAAATACCTCAATATAGACTAACGAATAAAGACGCAAGCACGAAGCCATCATTGACTGCAATGAAAGCAGTGCTTATAAATAACCATTTACTTATGAATTTATATTATTTTATTTCTATTCTCTTTTTATTTCAACTTCAGCTTGTATACGGACAAGGACGTTCAAAAATCAGCTTTAATGACAATTGGAATTTTACGTTGCAGGATCAGCTGGGCTATCGCTTGAACGACGGAGATACCCAAGCTTGGGAATCGGTTGAATTGCCTCATGATTGGAGTATCAAAGCTGATTTTGATGCTAGTTACCCAGCAGGTAATGCAGGGGGAGCATTGCCTGGCGGAATTGGCTGGTATAGTAAGGAGTTTAAGTTGCCGGCAGCAGATCAGGGTAAAAGCATACAACTCTACTTTGGTGGAATATATCGCTACGCGGAAATTTGGATCAATGGGGTTTATTTGGGAAAAAAGCCCAATGGTTACCTTTCCTTTACACTGGATCTTACGCCGCACCTTAAGTTTGGAAATCAGTCCAATCGGATTGCTGTCCGTGTGGACAATAGCAAACAGCCAAACTCCAGGTGGTATTCAGGTTCCGGAATCTACCGCGATGTTTATCTAATCAAGACGGGTGCAGTACAGCTCGATGAACAAGAGACTTTTATCACTACGCCCGAGACACATGGTGAATTGGGGGAGTTGAAAGTACTTTCTAAATTGAATAAGTCGGCGCGATCTAATGGAGTTGCAGGGAATAAATATCAAATTACAGTATGGGATCCCAAAGGCAATTTACTATTGAAAAAAACAGGGGTTGAGAAAGATGGATATATTGATGCATCGCTTCAAGTGGAAAAGCCACAATTGTGGAGCCTAGCGTCGCCAAATTTATATCGTGTGCAACTCACTCTTTTAACTAAAAATAATACAGTCGAAGATCAAATTGAAAAGAGAATCGGATTCCGGACAATTCGCTTTGATGCGAAAACTGGCTTCTACTTAAACGGCGAGGCCTTGAAAATTTTAGGAGTATGTATGCATCATGATTTGGGTGCTTTAGGAGCCGCTTTTAATAAGTCTGCTGCGAAAAGACAGCTTGTCATGATGAAAGAAATGGGTACAAATGCCATTCGAACCGCACACAATCCACCCGCAGAAGAGTTACTCGATCTCTGCGACGAAATGGGAATTTTGGTTTATAATGAAGCATTTGACATGTGGAAAAAGCGAAAAAACAAGTTCGACTACCACATTGACTTTCCTACGGAACATCTCAAGGATATTGAAGCATGGGTGCGTCGAGATCGTAATCATGCTTCGGTTATCCTATGGAGCATCGGAAATGAAATCCGAGAACAATTTGATTCCACGGGTATTGCCTTAACGCAAGAGATGGCGAAATTAGTAAAATCCTTGGATCCCACACGCCCCGTTACTGCTGCCTTGACCGAAAATAATTATGTCAAGAACTTTATCGCACAGGCAGAGGCTTTGGATGTACTGGGCTTCAATTACAAACATGAAGATTATGATAAATTACCTGTAGAATTCAAAAATATACCGCTGTTGGCATCAGAAACTGTTTCTGCCTTACAAACTAGAGGGGTGTATGACAAATTGCAAGATACGATTCAGTTCTGGCCAGCATCATCAAAGGACAAATATGTCGTTAACGGTAATCCCGATTTTACAGTTTCGGCCTATGATAATGTTGCTGCCTATTGGGGTACAAGCCATGAGAAAGCTTGGCTAGCGGTCAAGAATCGTCCTTTTTTGGCTGGAACATTTGTCTGGACCGGTTTTGATTATCTTGGCGAACCTGTTCCTTACCCTTATCCTGCAAGGAGCTCTTATTATGGTATTGTCGATCTTGCCGGTATTCCCAAAGATGTGTACTACATGTATCAGTCTGAATGGACAAACCAGGATGTCCTTCATCTTTTACCGCATTGGAACTGGAAAACAGGTGATACTGTGGACGTATGGGCTTATTATAATAAAGCTGACGATGTCGAGTTGTTCCTGAACGGCAAAAGTCTGGGAACTTCAGCCAAAACAGCAGATCGTCTGCACGCCAGCTGGAAGGTGCCTTTTGAAAAGGGGGAACTGAAAGTTGTTAAAAAGCGAGATGGTAAGATTGTTCAGGAAGCAAGTATGCGTACAGCGGGAGAAGCTAAGCGGGTAAAAGTCTCCTTAGAACATGAAAAATATGCCACAGGGGAATCCCGAGACCTTTATTTTGTGACTGCGGAATTGGTGGACCAAGCAGGACAGTCCGTGTTGCACAATGATCAAGAAATTGAGTTCATTGTAAAGGGAGATGCAAAAGTACTCGGGACTGACAATGGGTTTCAAGCCGATCTAAGAGGGCTGCATCGTCCCAACAGAAAAACATTTAAAGGAAAAGCATTAGGAATTATTCAAAAAATAGCGGATACGCCTTGCACCATAATTATCCGTTCGGTTTTGGGGGATCAACAAATTACAATCTAAGTATAGCTAGATACTCTTAAAGGATAGACAGCTAAACAAACATAAAATAATAACCATTTAAACAAATTAAATCTAATAACTCAATTATGAATAAAAACAAGATTAATATCGGAAAAATGACCTTAGGAGCTGCTGCTGCTAGTTCAAAGTATCCGATATTGATGCTCTTTTGCAGCTGTTTCATACTCGGAAGTCCATCGATTTCCAATGCTGCGTTACATGCCAATACGCTTCATAAAGTCACGGTAAATCAAGGAAATGAAATTAAGGGTAGAGTTACAGATGAGCAGGGAAATCCTATTGTTGGTGCTACTATAGCCTTGGTCAACTCGACGCAGTCTACCTCTTCCAATGCGAGGGGAGAATTTACACTTAAAATAACAGGGGATAGTGGCACCATCAAAATCACTTCCGTGGGCTATTCGGAAAGTTTATTAACAGTAAGAGTTGGGAATAGTGCCAATGTTGTATTAAGAAAAGATGATCAAGCACTAGAAGAAGTCGTGGTCATCGGTTATGGAACGGCCAAACGTCGGGATCTAACCGGCGCCGTAGCTTCCGTTAAATCCGAAGAGATTATGATGACGCCAACAGCCAATGTGATGGATGCCCTTCAGGGAAAAGTCTCCGGTCTGGATATCACCAAATCATCCGGACGTGCTGGTGCCAATGTCGGTGCGAGCTTAAGGGGCAACAGGTCTTTCAGTGGTGATAATAATCCGCTCTATATTATAGATGGTATTCCAGGGGATTTTACGAGTTTAAATCCCAGTGATATCGAATCCATAGACATTCTGAAAGATGCCTCATCGACGGCAATCTATGGTTCTGCAGGGTCAAATGGTGTAATTATCATTACAACAAAACAGGGTAAATCCGGTAAAGCGATCGTAAATTTTGATTCCTATTTTGGTTATAATGGATTCCCCAAATATCCCCATGGATTGTTGGGAGACGATTATATGAAACTGAAAAGGGAAGCCTATCGGGGTGAGCATGGTAACTATCCGGAATTTGCCAATAATATTTTTAAAAATCCTGCACAGCTGGAGGCTTATGAAAATGGCAAATGGGTAGACTGGGTGGACCTGGTCTTAAAAGACGGAATCCAGCAGAACTATAGCTTTTCAGTGAACGGGGGGAATGAAAAAACAAAAGCTTTTTTGTCCCTCAACTATAACGATGAAGAAGGCCTTATCAAAAATGATAATAGTAAAAAGTACGCAGTAAGAGCAAATATAGATCATAAACTCTCTGACCTGTTTAAAGTAGGTACGAATTTACAGTATACGTATAAGGATAATAACCAGGCTGCACAAAATGTATTCGGCAACAGCCTCACCTTTTTGCCCCTCGGGGATGCTTTTGATGCTGATGGTAATATCAATCATATTCCAGTGGACGGAGTCACCAACCCTTTATCCGATCAGATCAAGGATCAGTATAAAAATAATATCCTGAATAATTATTTTGCGGGCAATGCCTATCTTGATTTTACGCCGGTCAAAGGATTTTCCTTCCGTTCAATTTTTGGTGCGACGATTGGCTCTCAACGGACGGGAAGATATTTTGGCTCGCAGTCAATTGCAAATCCGGAGGCTGGCTTCAAATTGCCTGCAGCCGTTATCATCAATGACAGAAATTACAACTACCGTTGGGAAAATATACTGAATTATGAATTTAACCTACGTGAAGATCATCATTTTGCGCTGACTGGAGTCACATCATGGTCAAAAAACCAAGCAGAGCAGGCCTATGCGGGCGGATCGGGATTCGACCTCGACTCCTATTCTTTCCACAACCTGAGTGCGGCCACAACGTCTGTAATCCGCTCTTCTTATATTGGTTCACAGTCAATGTCTTATGTAGGTCGGATCAACTATAACTATCAAGGACGGTACTTGCTATCCATTTCCAGCCGTTGGGATGGTGTGTCTCGATTATCCGAAGGCAACAAATGGGATGTATTTCCAGCAGGAGCTTTTGCCTGGCGCCTGAGTGACGAGCAGTTCTTTGCGCCATTGAAAAGCAAAATATCGGAGTTAAAGCTACGCGCTGGTTATGGTATCACCGGTAATTCTGGTGGTGTAGGAGCTTACGGTACGCAAGCGGGGGGATATAATGCACCTAAGCCGGTAGGTTTTGGTGAAAGTACGCTCGGCCCGGCCTTTATTCTGAATCAACAACTGGCGAATAGGGACCTGGGCTGGGAGAAGTCGTATACGACCAATATTGGGCTCGATGCGCAATTTTTGAACCAACGAGCCAACCTGACCATTGATTGGTATAATACTGAAACGAAGGACCTGCTCTTTCTCAGGGATATGCCAGCTTCATTGGGCGGCTCCTGGGGTGCCCCTTTCAAGATGTGGCAGAATATTGGTGCAACAAACAATAGGGGCTTTGAACTCGCATTAAATACAAAAAATATTCAGGGGGATCGTTTTGTCTGGAATTCAACATTGACTTTTGCGGCGAATAAAGAACGTGTGACCTCACTACCGGGGGGAAAAGACCTGATTTCAAATAACCTATTTCTAAATCAGCCGATCAGAACGTTTTTTGATTATCAATACCTCGGTATCTGGCAGGAAAGTGAAGCGGAGCAGGCAGCCTTATTCAATTCCAAACCCGGTGATATCAAGTTATCCACCGATGGTACGGTCAATGAAGATGGTAAGCATGCCTATGGAGCGAAAGATAAACGTATTTTGGGATCTGCGGTTCCGAAATGGACCGGTGGATTTCAGAATAACTTCAAGTATCAAAACTGGGACCTTTCGGTCTTTTTAACAGCAAGATGGGGACAGATGCTGTCCAATAATTTGATCACACGTTATGATCCAACAACCGGTGTCGGAAATAGCCCCGACGATATCGATTATTGGACACCAGAAAATCCAGGCGCTTATTTGCCAAGGCCAGGATTACATTCCTCGACCAGTGGCTATATCGGGTTTGATGCGTTGAAATACGTGGATGGATCCTATTTTAAGGTGCGAAATATCACCTTGGGCTATAGTTTGCCGAAATCATTTATTAAGCGGCTTTCCATGGAACGTTTCCGTTTTTATGCAACCGCTAACAATCCGTTCATCTTTACGAAAAGCAACTTGTTAAAGTATCAGGATCCCGAATCCAACGGTTCGGATAATTTTCCTTTGACCAAGCAGTTTGTTGTCGGATTGAATGTTACTTTTTAATGCCAATATGTTATGAAAATCAACTATTTTAATATACTGTTATGTGCTGGCCTTTTTCTAAATTCCTGTGGTCTTGATGAATATAATCCATCCGGGGTCACCGTGGATAAGGTTGCTGAAAATAAGGCCGGTTTCGATAAACTGATTAATAGCTGCTATTTTGATCTGCCACGTTATTTCTATGGCAGAAATTTCTTACTTGTTACCGAAGGAGGAACAGATTTATGGACTTCCGATCTCAATTCAAATAACAACCAAAATTATTTAAAATATGCTTCCGGTGGCTCGATGTCCATAGACATGGCTAAAGACTACTGGAATGGTGCTTATGATGCCATCAATTACTGCAACATCGTCATCGGTAGGGTAGATCAGGTCAAAGATTTTTCTAGTGAGCAGGAAAAACTGGAAAAAGTTGCCCAAGCTTATTTTCTGAGAGCATTGTATTATTTTCATCTGGTCGAACAGTTTGGTTCTTGTCCGCTCAATCTCACGGAGACAACTACAGCCAATACTGCCGTTATACGTACACCTGTGTTGGAAATTTATGAAAAATGTATCCTGCCCGATCTGAGATTTGCGGCAGAGCACTTGCCTGTAGGGCGGACAGAAGCCGGGCGACCAAGTCAGAAAGCTGCATTGGGTCTATTGGCCAAGGTTTGTTTGCAGACAAAAGAATATAATACCAATCAATATCTAGAGGAAGCATTGCAGACGGCAAAAAAATTGATTGATAATCAAGCGAGTTATAATGTGCGTCTATATGCCTCCTTTCTAGACAATTTTAATGCGGTAAATAATAAGAAAAACACCGAAGCACTTTACCAGATTCCTTATTCCCAGGAGTATGGATCCACCAACGTATACGATCACAACAATGATTTTAAACGGTTCTATTGTACGCCGACAACATTTGGAGCGATACAGTCCGCTGGATTTCAAACCGAAATTGGGCGGTGGTCCGGAGGAACATTTATGCCGACTAAATACCTGCTTGATGTATTTAAAAATGATGATAATACCTTAGATCCAAGATATGCGATTTCTTTCCAGACGCAGTGGCTTTCCAATGCTGATTACAATTGGAGCAGAGATGCTATTGTGCAGTTCGATCGTGATGCAAATACTGTCGCTGTCGGAACTAATCTCCCGAAAGGAGCTCTAGCGCTTAAAGTTGCCCGTGAGGGAGAGACTGGTTATGCCGAAGAAAAAAAGATACAATTTCAAAAAAAATATATTTGGCTAGACCTAGAAGATCTATACGGTGCTGACCACAAAGTGAAAATGAAATATACACGGATAAATCAGCAGCCTGGACAGGTGGACAACCCATTTATTAGTTTCTATCCATCTTTGGTAAAATTTAATTCAGGTTCGTTAATCAGTCCCAAGGCTAACAATTTTACCAGCGACGCTTATACTACTGTTATGCGTCTGGGAGAGGTGTATCTCATTGCTGCCGAAGCTTCCTTTCACTTGAACGGTGCAAATGGAACAGCCGCTAACTACATCAATGTACTACGCGACCGGGTCGGGGCCAAGCAGATTACTGCTGGAGATATCACTGCCCAGTTTATACTTGATGAGCGTGCTCGTGAACTGTGCGGCGAGTATACACGTTGGTATGACCTGAAACGCTTGGGTAAATTGAACCGGTCTTATTTGATGGCGGTCAATCCTGATGTCGGACAATATTTTAAGGATGGTGTACACGGCCTTCGGCCAATTCCACAGGGACAGATGGACGCCATTAGCAACCCCGGCGAATTTCTTCAGAACAATGGCTATTGATAGCATTGTTATGAGGCCATAAGCCAAGGTGAAACGAAGTAGTATGATATTTTAAAATTATTTACAGATGAAGCAGACAATTCTCATATGGGTCTTTATATTTTTTTCGCTAGCTGCATTCTCAGCTCAGGGAGGAGAGATCTATGTGGGTAAACAAAGCAAGAAGGAACAACGGGATGGCACACGGGGAGCTCCATTTTCATGTTTGGAGGATGCCCTGCGTGAGGCTAGGGAATGGCGACGATTAAACGATCCGCGTATGCATCATGGCATCACAATCTGGATTCAAGACGGACAATATGTGCCTTCCCAAACAATTTTTATCCGACCTGAAGATAGTGGAACTGTCCAAAGTCCCACATGGATAAAATCAGTGGGCAGAGAGGCTATATTGTCCGGAGGAGTTACTATTGAAGGTTGGCAGCCCGTAAAAAATGACAAGCGATTGGATCCTGCTATTGCCAAATATGTTATGGTGGCAAATGCCCCCCAGGTCGGTGGCAAATACCTTTCTTTCCGCCAATTGTGGGTTGGCTCACGTAAGGCGATCCGTGCAGAAAGTCATGATGATGCTCATTTACCAAGGATCATTAATTGGGATTTTAAGAAGCAGGCTGCTATTATTCCTAACGTATTTCCTGAAAAATTTCACTATAAAGCTGGAATGGAATTTTTTATACATCAATGGTGGGCAATAGCACAGCTTCGTATTCGTGAGACGATTGTTACAAAAGATAGTATCACACTATTTTTTCATGAACCGGAAGGGAAAATCCAGAACGAACATCCTTGGCCAAAGCCATGGCTATCCAAAGAACACGGCAACTCTGCATTTCGCTTGGTGAATGCGCTTGAATTTTTGGATCAGCCGGGAGAATGGTTTTTGGATGAAGAAAATCATAAAGTATATTATTACAAAAGGCCTGATGAAAATTTAGACCAGTTAGATGTTGTTGCTCCTTACCTGGAGACAATTCTGACAATGCAAGGTACATTAGAGACGCCTGTTAGCCATGTGTATATCGAAGGGTTGAAATTTCAGCATAGTGCCTGGTTAAGACCTCATTATTACGGTCATGTTGCTTTACAGGCAGGTATGTATTTTTTGGATGCGTATAAATTAGCTAAGCCGGGGACTGTTGATAAAGCTGGGCTGGAAAATCAGGCTTGGTTGGGTCGGCCGCAAGCTGCGGTCCTACTTAGTCATACCGCGTTTACGAAAATTTCTGCCTGCCGTTTTGCTCATTTGGCTGCGACAGGCATAGACTATCGGGCCGGCAATTTAAAAGATAGTTTAAATGGAAATCTATTTCAGGATATTGGCGGATCCGGAATATTGCTCGGTCAGTTCTCAGACGAACAAATGGAAGCACATTTGCCTTTTCAGCCCAACAACGAGCGTATCTTGACCGATGGTGTTGTCGTCAGTAACAATCTAATCCAAGATATTGGAAATGAGGATTGGGGAACGGTGGGGATTGGCGCCGGATTTGTCCGCAATGTAGCTATTACGAACAATGAATTGCTGGATCTTCCGTACACAGGAATCAGCTTGGGCTGGGGCTGGACACCTACAGTCAATGCCATGCGAAATAA
The DNA here is from genome assembly GCF_031455655.1 of Sphingobacterium sp. 2149. Lineage (NCBI taxonomy): Bacteria > Pseudomonadati > Bacteroidota > Sphingobacteriia > Sphingobacteriales > Sphingobacteriaceae > Sphingobacterium > Sphingobacterium sp. 2149. The sequence goes on from NZ_JAVDTD010000010.1 coordinate 189,655, forward strand.
TCGTGTTTTAAAAAATAAGATCACACGTTATGGTAAATACATGTATGATGTAGCTGGTATTTACACCTTATCGGCACAACCCGGAACAAAAATTCAGGAAAATTATATCGATAGCATCTATGTGTCACCTTATGCGCATATTCCTGAGCATTGGTTTTATCTCTATACCGATGAGGGTTCTGCCTATATGAATGTGAGTAACAACTGGTTCCCATCTAATAAAATATTGCAAAATGCCAATGGGCAGAGTGTTGAGTGGATAAAAAATGGCCCCGATGCGGATGCCTGGGTCAAAGACGAAGCAGGCATCGGTCTGCGTTATACCTATTTGTTGTCTGAAAAACGATCAATTCCTAAAAATGCATCTTTCAACGCCTATATTCCTTTTACCAAACCTGTTTTTTTCCAGATCTATGATCCGCAACAGAAATTGACAACACAAGCAATCAAAGGATTTTTGGCAAAAGAAGGAGTGGGTGCTGAACAGATATATCGATGGAACGATTATACGCTAGTGATGACCAGTGATGAGATTGGTAAAAAATTAGCGAGTGCGTGGATTGCTCATTATCCTGAGGTTGAATACAAATTGTTTACCGATCTGTTCTACGACTTTGACCGAAGCCGCTGTGCTGGTAAAAAAGAGATTGATACCGATTTTGTGCTACTGACCGCCCAATTGATCGATGATAAGAAAGAACAGGAGGCCTATTACAACGCACATAAAACACAATTTAAAGAATGGCCCGAGGTTGCGGCAGGTTTCTGTAACGCTGGATTTGACGAAGTGCTCGTCTATCGCAATGGGCGTCAGCTGATGTTATATATTTCTTTTCCAAAAGGACAGGATTTTAAAACAATTGATCTGTTGACAACCAAGGATAATCCACGAGTTGTGGAGTGGAACAAGCTCATGAGTTCCTATCAGGAAGGTATTCCCGGAACACGAAAAAATGAAACATGGATTTTTTATAAACAGTAAAATGGAAAATATACAGCAGTTAAAATTAGGGATTTTAGGATTAGGTGAGGGGCGCAGTACGATGTCAGCCGCATTGCAAAGCCCTCACATCGAATTGGTCAAGATTTGCGATCTGAATGAAGAGCTTGGACGCAAGCGGATGAAAGAGTTTGACTTTCATGCTTATACCAATGACTATCAGGCCATGCTGGATGACGAGAATATTGAAGCCATTGCCATATATACTCCGGATCATCTACATGCGAAGCACATCGAGCTAGCATTGGCACATGACAAACACGTCATCTGTACCAAACCTTTTATCGATAATCTTGCTGATGCCAACGCTTTATTGGAACGCGCAACTCAGAAAAATAAACGTGTTTTTGTCGGACAGAGTTCCCGTTTTTTTGAACCGGTAAAAAAGCAAAGAGAAGATTTTGACGCTGGACTTATTGGTGACTTAATTACGATCGAAGGTTATTATCACGCTGATCACCGCTGGTTTTTGGATAAACCTTGGTCTTTGCAGTCTTCTTTCAAATGGCTTTATGGAGGATTGAGCCATCCAGTTGATTTCATCCGCTGGTACCTCCCCAATATTGAAGAGGTGATGGGCTATGGCATGTTGAGTGCTAATGGGAAAAAAGGTGGGCTTCAAAATGTTGATACGATGCATTTTATTTTTAAAGCCGAAGATGGCCGGGTCGCCCGTGTGAGCGGGGCGTATACGGGTCCTGTACAGCCTGTCACACGAGATAGCGAAATGAGCTGTATTCTAAGAGGGACAGAAGGGGCGAGCCAGGCTGACTATATGGACCTTCGTTATGCGATCACAGATAAAACCGGTGAAGAGCGCATGTTGACTTGGGAGCATAAACTAAAACACTATTTCCGTTTTGAAGGAAAAAGCCATCACGCTGGTGAGTATCAAAATTACCTAGAGCATTTTGCAAAAGCCATACGTACTGGAGAGGAAGCCTATCCAGATATGAAAGAAGGTATCGGGACAATAGCTTTATTGCAAGCTATGGATGAATCATTGACAACAGGAAAGCCTGTCCGTCCAAAGGAACTGCTGGAAAGATATGGTGTCGACTTGAGCTTAGGAAGATGAACAGTATCTTAGACAAGTTAACCATTTACGACTATTGCATCGTCGTAGCCTATTTGTTAGCATTACTGACAATCGGCCTCTTGTCATCCCGTAAAAAGGTAGAAGGGGCAGAACACTTCCTAGCCAGCAAATCCTTAAGCTGGTACAGTATTGGCTTCAATATGTGGGCGACTAACGTCGGACCATCCATGCTGCTCGCATTCGCTACAGTAGGTTATACAACAGGTATCGTCGCAGTCAATTTTGATTGGTATGCTTTTATCTATTTATTTTTGTTAGCGGTGGTGTTCGCACCCCGCTATATTGCTACTGGAGTACGTACCTTACCCGAGTTTATGGGCAAGCGGTTCGGTCCAAATACGCAGACTATTCTGGCTTGGTATTCATTGGTAAAAATGCTTATTTCATGGTTGTCGTTGGGACTATTTGCTGGCGGATTTTTAGTGCGGCAGATTTTAGGTATTCCAATGTGGCAATCGGTTACTGTTTTAGTCTCCCTAGCTGGTCTGTTTGCGTATACGGGTGGATTAAAGACAGTTGCTAAAATCAATATCTTTCAGATGATCTTGCTGATCGCCGTGTCGGCCTTTTTAACTTTTCTGGGATTGTCCAAAATCGGAGGGTTAAGTGCTTTGGCACAGCAGACTCCGACTAGCTATTGGTCATTGATCAGACCTGCGAGTGATCCAGATTACCCCTGGTACGCCATCGCCTTAGGATATCCAGTGGCAGCGATCGCTTTTTTCTGTACGGATCAAGCCATGGTACAATCAGTTTTGGGAGCCAAGAATCTCGAACAGGGGCAACTAGGAATTAACTTTATCGCTTGGCTCAAGATACTTTCTTTGCCGTTGTTTATCCTCACCGGTATCATCTGTTCGGTTTTATTTCCGGGACTTAAAGACCCATCTCTTGCTTATATGACGATGGTGACTAACCTGTTTCCTACAGGCCTGAATGGATTGGTAATCGTGGTGTTAATTGCTGTATTGGTGGGCACCATTGGTTCGTCGCTTAATTCCTTGAGTACGGTGTTCACCATGGACATTTACCTCAAGTATATTCGACCAAAAGCAAACAATCAGCAGATTACGCAGATAGGCCGATATACGGTGATTGTGGGCTGTTTAACTTCGGTTTTCGTCGCACTGGCGATCGATCAAATTAAAGGACTTAATCTTTTTGATGTGTTCCAATCTATCCTTGGATTTATCGCGCCCCCTTTAGCGGTCGCTTTCCTGATGGCTGTGTTATGGAAACGGACTAATCGAGCAGCTATTAATACCATTTTAACCTTAGGAGCGCTACTAAGTTTGGGCACAGGAATATGTTATCTTTGGATATTTCCTAAAGATGTCTATACTTTTTGGCCGCATTACTTGATGCTTTCATTCAGTTTGTTTGTTCTATTGCTGCTTATTGGAATTGGTGTATCGTTGCTCCTTCCAAAATCAGCTTACGAATTAGCACATCAGCATATGGTCGATATCAAGATGGACAAGCCAAGTAACCGGGTTAAGATCGCTTGGACAATTTTATTTGTCGTAATGCTATTGTTGTACACGGTGTTGAAATGACTTTTTCACCTTAATCCGAGATTGGATTCAATTTGTGATCGGCATTTTTCTAGGCTTGTTACAATGTCCTCCGTGGATACAGTATGCTCAGTTTGACGTCGGATGAGTTTTGAAACAGTGAGGCAGGCGATTATACCTGTTTCGTTGGTTCCTATAGGGACGGAAATATCGATGATGCCCTCTGCGTAAGCACTGGGCATCTCATAAAATCCTTTCATTCTAATATCTTCCAAATCGCTGTCAAACTGTTGACGCTCTGTTTTCTTCAAGCTTTTGTAATAGGGATCAGCTCCTAAAATGGATTTTCTTTTTTCAGCATCTGAAAAACTTAAAAGAAGCTTGCCAGAAGCCGTTTGTGAAGTATTGTACAGCTTTCCTTCTTCAACTACGATGCTGATGGGGGATGATCCTTTGGCGTAGGAAATTACCATGACTTGGTTATCGTAGATCACACAGAGATGACATGGATCCTTAATTTCATTGGAGCTCTCTTGCATTGGCAATAATGAGGTGGCCCGTAATTTCTCTACAAAAGAGTGGCGATGCGATAGATAGTATAACTTCAGGGAAAGCGAATATTTGGATGAAATCTGATCACGATGAATATAGCCATTGGACTCCAGCGATGCAAGCATCCGATAGATCTCATTGGGACTTCGATTTAAGCCAAGGGCGATCTCGGATTGTGATTGCGCCGTTGGTTGCAAGGCCAGAAATTCCAGGATCTGCAATCCCTTTTCGAGTGCTGGCGCTTTATATTTATCGGAGCTATTTAATGTCATAAAATATTTTGCTAACAAATGATTGGGATAAAGATAAAAAAAGTATTTGAAGAGGCGTTTTTAGCGATCCAAAAAAACAGGTTAAATTTTTATATTCGAATATTGTATTTATATTTGAATATTATAAACCGCTTTTTTCATTGCGAAGAAGCATTAGAAGGGAAAAAGATTATAAACATATTTAATTCCAACATTAGATTACAGTATTGCGCTGCTTATGCTATATTATCTTGCCTGGATCATCAAGAAGAATAGGATAAAAATAGCTACAACTACAATGTTATGTTTTACTGTTTTTGGAGATTGGAATAACTTGATGTTTGGTAATCAAATGGTTGATAAGGATCTCAACAAGACTACATAAAATAATACATAAATACAATGACAGAGAAAATCCGGTTAAAGGGGATTACCTGGGGGCATTCGCGAGGTTTTGTGCCAATGGTTGCAACGGCACAACGTTATGAAGAATTACATCCGGAAGTAGAGATTGTTTGGACAAAACGTACTTTGCAGGAATTCGCTGATAAGTCGGTAACGGATTTAGCCAAGGAATATGACCTGTTGGTGATCGATCATCCGTGGACGGGACATGCCGCTTCTAAGGGGATGCTGGCTCCATTTGATGATTATCTGTCCATGGAGTTTTTGGCCGGTCAACAGGCGAATAGTGTTGGGAAGTCTTATGAAAGCTACAACTTTCTAGGCAAGCAATGGGCCTTGGCTACAGATGCGGCGACACCAGTGGCTGCAAGTCGCCCAGATATTTTACGTTCGCTACGTGTGCCGCTCCCGCGTACCTTCGAAGAAGTCTTGGCCTTAGCTAAAGCAGGACGGGTTGGATTTTCACTGTTGCCGATTGATTCTTTGATGAACTTTTATGGTCTTTGTTGTTCTTTGGGTGAAGAACCTTGCCAAAACGACGAAAAAGTAATCAGCGAAGCCGTCGGGGTACAGGTCTTAAAATTATTTAAATCACTTGCGGATGAATTGGATGCTGGATTTTATGAGAAAAATCCCTTCAAAGTGTTCGAAGAAATGACGCAGCGGGATGAAATTGCCTATTGTCCATTTGCGTATGGTTATTCCAATTATGCGCGAACTGGGTATGCCCGTAAAGTATTGCATTTTCATGATTTAGTGTCGTTAAACGGTACTCCAATGATTAGCACACTGGGTGGTGCGGGATTAGCAGTATCCTCTCAGAGCAAACATATTGCTGTGGGTATGGATTACGCCCAATTTGTTGCGTCACCAGAAATTCAGGCAACATTATATGTCGAAAATGGTGGTCAACCGGGACATTTAGGTGCTTGGGAAAATGAGCAAGTCAACGCCTATACGGACGGCTATTTTAAAAATACCCTGCCTACATTGGAGCGTGCCTATCTGCGCCCGCGTTATGATGGTCATCTGTATTTTCAGGATCACGCCGGTGATATTGTAGTTGACTATCTCAGACAGGGCGGGGATGAAGTTGCCGTATTAGAAAAGATGAACAAGATGTATCGGGAATCATTAGTGGACAAAGAAGACAATGGATAATAAACCACTGGAAGGACTTTTAGTTCTCGAGTTTTCACAATTTATGGCCGGGCCAACCGCTGGCCTGCGGTTGGCTGATCTCGGTGCCCGAGTTGTCAAAATCGAGCGTCCTGGCGCCGGAGAAGGCGGACGACAGATTGCGATTAAAAATATTTTTGTAGATGAGAGCAGCCTGGTGTTTCATACCATTAATAGAAATAAAGAATCGTATGCGGCCAATTTGAAAGACGAAAATGATCTGGAAAATATTAAGAAATTAATCCGTCAGGCGGATGTAATGACACATAACTTCCGTCCGGGGGTGATGGAAAAGATCGGTTTGGATTATGAGAGCGTACGGAAAATCAATCCAAAGATGATCTATGCCACAGTAACGGGCTACGGTAATGAAGGGCCATGGTCCAAAAAACCGGGTCAGGATTTGCTGGTGCAGTCGCTGTCGGGACTTTCTTGGCTATCAGGCTGTGCGCAGGATGGACCAGTACCTTTTGGATTGGCTGTGGTCGATATGTATTGCGCGACACATCTGACACAAGGTATATTGGCGGCATTGTTGAAACGTGCCCGTACCCAACAGGGCGCTCTTGTTGAAGTCAGTTTGCTTGAATCTGTGTTGGATATGCAGTTTGAAATGCTGACCACACATGTCAATGATGGACGTAAGTTGCCACAGCGCTCGGCTGTTCGAGGCGCAGGCCATGCTTATTTAAGTGCACCCTATGGACTTTATAAGACACTAGATGGTTATCTAGCTTTGGCTATGGGCAATGTGGGACATATTGCAGAAACAATAGGTCTGTCTAGTGAGCCTTATCAAGATGCTTCAACCTGGTTTTCGCGACGTGATGAAATATTGGAGGCCTTTGCTACAGTATTGTGCCAGAAGACCACTAGCGAATGGGTATCCCGTTTGGAATCGGAAGGGATCTGGTGTGGTGCAGTCAACGATTACCATCGTTTTTTTGAGGAGCAAGGTTTTAAGGAGACAGGGATGTTGCAGGAAGTCAGTTTACAAGACGGTACCGCGCTAACCACCACCCGTAGTGTTTACCAGATTGATGGAAAGCGTTTATATGCGGACAAACCTGCACCAAAAGTGGGCCAGCATACCGCATCAATTGTTCACGATTATTTAGAAAATTAATATGTTACCATTAGCAGGCTATACCGTAGTCGACTTTAGTCAATTTTTATCCGGCCCATTAGCAAGTTTACGGCTAGCCGACTTAGGTGCGCGGGTGATAAAAATAGAAAAACCAGAGACGGGTGATATTTGCAGGCAATTATATACCTCGGATACCATACTCAATGGTACTTCAACGGTGTTTCATGCGATTAATCGGAATAAAGAAAGTCTGGTGTTGGACTTAAAAAGTGAATCCCACAAACAGATCATACGTGATTTAATCGCGCGGGCAGATGTGGTGCTGCACAATTTTCGTCCAGGTGTCATGGAACGTTTGGGCTTTGACTATGCAAGTGTCCGAGAGATCAATCCGACGGTGATCTATGGAGAAATTTCAGGGTATGGAAAAGAAGGACCTTGGGTGAAACGACCTGGACAGGATTTATTATTGCAATCACTTACCGGAATGACCTGGTTGAGCGGCGACGCAAATAATGGTCCAGTGGCCATGGGACTTTCCATTGTGGACATGTTTGCCGGCTCGAATCTATGTAGTGCCGTCTTGGCTTGCCTGTATCGTCGTGCGATACACCAAATGGGGGCACACGTGCATGTTAGCATGTTGGATTCTGCTGTAGATATACAATTTGAGGCTGTCACAACCTATTTTCGTGATGGTAAATTGTTACCCCAACGTAGCGAGGTGAGCAATGCACATGCATATTTGGCTGCGCCATATGGCGTTTATCGTACCCAAGATGGTTTTCTGGCACTTGCTATGGGCTCTATTCCTTTTCTTACCAAATTATTAGATTGCACAGCGCTGGAAGGCTTCGCGGACGGTGAACAGGCTTTCCGCGAAAGAGATACCATTAAAGCGATATTAACGGAACACTTGGCAACAGCATCTACGGCGCATTGGTTAGCAATACTGGAAGCAGCAGACATCTGGTGTGCCGATGTATTGGATTGGCGCCGTTTGACCGAGCACGATGCTTTTAAAGTGCTAGACATGCTACAGGAAGTAACGATGGGCGACGGCTTCCATTATGAGACCACCCGTTGTCCGATTCGTATCGATGGCGAGCGTTTGACTGCGACAAAAGGTTCGCCCAAATTAGGTGAGCACACCGCTAAAATACTGGAGGAACTGTATGGATAAGTTACGTTTTGCTGTCCGGAAATTCGACCCCTTTGAGCGTGCCATGGAGAAATGTTGGGCGGCTTATCAGGAGCTATATCCATCGGATATGGAGATAGAGTTTGTTCCATTAGATTTAGAGGAATTGACAGCAGCCTTCTTTGAGAACCAAGGCCTTTATAATGGTGACTGGGATATTGTCCATATCAATACCGATTGGATCGCACGTGCTTACGAAACGAAAGGTTTAGCTAATCTCGATCTTATGCTTGATCAATATCCACCCGAAGAAGTGGGGTGTGCATGGTCCGAAAGTTTACAGGCTTTACAACGTTTTGATGGACAGGTGTTTGGTTTGCCTTTTCATGATGGTCCTGAATGCATGGTCTTCCGGAAAGATCTGTTCGATGACCCACAGGAGCAGAGCCGTTTTCACGCGCTTTACGGAAAGCCTTTGGCTGTTCCAACAACCTGGACTGATTTTTTAACCGTTGCCACATTTTTTACCCGTCCGGAAGATAACCTGTACGGAACTGTGTTTGCCGGTTATCCGGATGGACACAATGCAGTATTCGATTTCTGTATTCAACTTTGGTCCCGTGGAGGCGATTTGCAGCAAGGAGAGATACCTGTTAAGCTGGATCAGCCATTGGCTGTAGAAGCATTGGATTTTTATAGAGGGTTATTTAAAGAGAGTAGGGGATTGCACCCCGAATCGGCCAATTATGAATCCGTGCAGGCCGGTGCCGCCTTTGCGCGGGGAGAAGTAGCCATGATGGTCAATTGGTTTGGATTTGCATCCTGGGCACAAATTGATGCGGCGTCGGCAGTGCAAGGTAAGGTAGATGTAGCAGCCATTCCTTCAGCAGAAGGGGGAATGTCTCCTTCATTAAATGTGTATTGGTTGTATGCAATCCCAGAAGGTAGCCGTCATAAGCAGTTGGCTTATGATTTTATCCGCTTTGCCGTAGGCCGCCAGTCAGATAAAAATCTCACCCTCGAAGGTGGCGTTGGCTGTCGTTACTCCACCTGGTATGATTCCGAAATCAATCAGATGATACCCTTTTATAATAAATTGGCTGAATTGCATGATACTGCACGTACATTACCGCGCTTGGCCAACTGGCCGCAGATTGCACATATCATTGATGAGACCGTCATAGCAGCGATTAATTCCGAGGAGAGTAGTCTTTCATTATTGACTAAAGCACAGAAAAAACTAAATACATGGATAGGATAGATATTCAATATAAAACCATATTACCCCAAACGTCTTTGCCCATTATTATAATAGGCGCAGGCGGTATAGTGAAAGATGCACATCTCCCGGCTTATCGTAAGGCCGGCTTTCATGTGCATGGTATTGTCAATCGTACAAGGGCGAAAGCAGAAGCATTGGCACAGGATTTCGGTATTCCGAATGTGTACGATACGGTGGCGGATGCCGTCGCGCAAGCACCCGAAAATGCGGTGTATGATATGACGACTATGCCGGATATCTATATCGAAACCTTAGAGACTTTGCCCGATGGAGCAGCGGTATTGATCCAAAAGCCGATGGGCGATTACTATGCCGATAGCCAGGCAATCTTGGAGGTCTGCCAGCGCAAGGGTTTGGTGGCTGCGATCAACTGTCAGTTGCGTCAGGCGCCTTTTGTCAATGCGGCTCGTTGGCTGATCGATCAGGGCTACATCGGCGAACTCTACGATATGGAGGTGCGCGTAGCCGTGCATACCCCTTGGCAGCTTTTTCCACACGTGATGGTGCATCCGCGTTTGGAAATACTGTACCATAGCGTGCATTATATAGACCTGATCCGTTCTTTTTGGGGTACACCGGCATCGGTTTATGCCAAGACCTTGAAGCATCCAGCCAAAGAGCTATCTTCGAGCCGGACAACCTTGTTATTTGATTATGGGGATACTATGCACGCGGTGGTTAATACCAATCACGACCATGAATTTGGACCGCACAACGAAGAAAGTTACATCAAATGGGAAGGGACTAAAGGAGCGATCAAAGCGACGATGGGCTTATTGATGGATTATCCGCACGGCGTGCCCGATGTATTTGAATATTGCATCAAACCGACCGACGGTAGTAAGCCGCAGTGGGTACAATTCCCGATCGAAGGGACTTGGTTCCCCGATGCCTTTATCGGTAGCATGGGTAGCTTGATGCGCTTTAAACTGGGCGAAATTGCTGTGTTACCGGCGGCGGTGGAGGATGTTATCGAGACCATGGCCGTCGTGGAGGCTGCTTATAAAAGCAGTGCTCAGGGCGGTGTACCTATCGTAGAGACTAGAAAATAAAAATTGGAGATCAGCGAGTAGGAACTAGAGGTTATAAACATAAAATAAGAAATATGCATTTTGAATCGATTTTTTTTGAAGACTATATATTAAACGACAAACGGACGACATTGGGCCGTACGATTACCGAAACAGATTTTGTTGTTCATGCTGGACATACAGGCGACTTTTTTCCACATCATCTCGATGCGGAATGGTGCAAGACCCAACCTTTTGGACAGCGCATCGCGCACGGAACAATGATCTTTGCGATTGGTATCGGACTGACGGCATCAGTTATTAATCCGGAAGCATTTTCCAAAGGCTACGATCGCCTTCGTTTTGTCAAGCCTGTGTTTATTGGCGATACCATCCACGCTGAGGTGACTATTTGTGAAAAATCCGATGCAAAAAAGCCTGAATTCGGTACTGTAGTGGAGCATGTTGAAATTATCAATCAACATGGTGAAGTGGTGTTGGTCGCAGAGCATATCCTGCTAGCAAAACGCAAGGAAGTTTCAATTTAACCTATCATCACATGGAAATTGGTACAAAATCATCAATCAAGCTAACAGAGGCATCGTCTAGTAAGGGCTATCTCCTTCCGTTTATTCTGATTGTCAGCCTGTTTTTTTTATGGGGTATGGCCCATAATTTAAATGGTGTGCTGATCCCGCATTTGAAAAAAGCCTGTCAGTTGAATAACAGCCAATCGGCACTGGTTGATACATCCGTATTCTTCGCTTACTTCATTATGGCTCTACCCGCAGGTTATATATTACGCAGGTGGGGATATAAGTTGTCTATTATTCTCGGGCTGCTGACTTTTTCCGTCGGCGCATTTTTATTTCTCCCTGCGGCAGATCACCGGATGTATGAGCTCTTTTTACTGGCTTTATTTATTATTGGTTGTGGACTAGCTTTATTAGAAACAGCGGCTAATCCCTATGCTGCAGTTTTGGGCAAGCCCGAAGCGGCAACCCACCGCCTTAATTTGGCGGCCTCTTTTAATGGGTTGGCAGCAGTGGTGGCACCAGTGATAGGTACGACCTTTATTTTGTCGGGTACGAGCTATTCAGAAACGGAACTGGCGGCTATGACAGAGAGCAATCGGTTAGCGTATCTGCTCCATGAAGCGTCTTCCGTAAAAATGCCTTATTTGATATTAGGATTAATCCTAGTTGTTGTAGCGCTCATCTTTTTATTTATAAAACTGCCTGAAATACAAGGTGAGAAAGCCGAAGGAGATAAAGAGAAAAAGACTGGCTTATTTGCTGTACTTCGACACAAGCATTTGAGTTTTTCTGTGATCGCGCAGTTTTTCTATGTTGGAGCACAGGTTTGTGTAACCAGTTTTTTTATTCGTATGGCACAGCAGGGAGCAGGTGTCGATGAGAAAACTGCGGGATATTTCCTAGGTGTATATGGTTTGCTCTTTATGGGCGGACGTTTCGTCGGTACCCTGTTGTTGCGTTATACGACCGCGCAGCGTTTATTGGCTATTTATGCTGTTTGTTGCGCTATATTGGCAACTGTAGCCATTTCGGGTACAGGTATGGTCATCTTGTATGCGCTAGGTGGACTTGGTTTCTTTATGTCAATTATGTTTCCTACAATTTTTTCTTTGGGTATTGCTGGACTCGGAAACGAGACGAAACAAGCCTCTTCCTGGTTGATTATGTCAATTGTTGGTGGAGCCGTATTTCCCTTTGTGACCGGAAATATTATTGATGCGCTGCATGATAATACGCAGATTGGTTATAGTGTACCTTTGGTCTGTTATCTCGTAATTCTATGGTTTGCACTGAAAGGATATAAACCGGCAAAAGCCTAAGTTGTGTCTCACCGTGTATTTTAGTGAGCAATTGAAAAAAATATAGCGCGTGTTTTACTAGTGAAAAACACATATACCGCCGAAGTTAACGTTGGTTTTGGTGTTAGTGAATTGATTAACAATGATTCGAATATGAATAAAATTATTTTAATTATAGGTTGTTTAATTGCAACAACGACAGCATTTGCACAACAGGTAAGTACCTGGATCTGGTATCCTGGAGATTATGAAGTGTGGTTGAGCAACAACATGCAAAATCGTCGTACGGACAGAGGAACCTTCTTTCCTCCGTTTTGGAAGATGGATAGTCACTATGTTCTTGTCGAGTTCAGTAAAGAATTTGATTTGCCTGCTGATGAAGAAATCAGTATTTATGCCGAAGGTAAATATAATGTCAAGATCAATGGAAAAATGCTTCCCGGTGCACCTACTAAAGTGATGCTTCAAAAAGGAAAGCAAAAAATTAATATTAAAGTTTACAATCAGGGGAATGTTCCCGCACTGTATGTTGCAGGAAAAAACGTAACGACAGATAGCGATTGGAACGCAACCTATGAAGATAAGGAATGGATTGATGAGACAGGTAAAGCGTCTGATCAATCTGGAACAAGCTATGTGAAGGCCGGTAAATGGAACTTTAACGGACCAACAGTTCGACCATCCACGTTTAAATTGCCCGTTAAGCCACAGCAAGCACTTTCGCAAGAAAAACACGGTCAAGGTATCTTGGTCGATTTTGGAAAGAATACATTTGGTTTTCTCACCCTGCATAAACTGGTGGGCACAGGCCGATTGAACATCTATTATGGCGAATCCCGAGAGGAAGCACTTTCGACGAAAACCAGCGAGACCATTGATCTTCTTGAGATACATAATCAACAGCCACAGGATAGTACTCTTGATCTATCCAAAGCTTTCCGCTTTGTTTATTTAGAACCCGAAGGATCAGTAAAGTTTGATCAAATATCCATGGAATATGAATACTTACCAGTGGCTGATCGCGGGTTCTTTCGTAGTTCCGATAATGAATTAAACAAGATATGGGATGTTGCCAAATATACCATGGAACTAACCACACGTGAGTTTTTTATTGATGGTATCAAACGTGATCGATGGATCTGGAGCGGTGACGCCTATCAATCGTATGCCATGAATTACTATTTGGGTTTTGATTCCGAAGCCGTCAAGAGAACGATTTTAGCCTTACGGGGTAAAGAGCCTACAATCAGCCATATCAACACCATTATGGATTATACCTTCTATTGGTTTTTGAGTATCGCAGATTATTACCGTTATACCGGTGATAAGGAATTTATAGCAGGCATCTATCCACGTATGAAAAGTCTGATGCAGTTTTGTTTGAATAGAAGAAATAGCGATGGTTTGATGAAAGGTTTAGCTGGCGATTGGGTATTTATTGACTGGGCCGAAGGTCTCAGCAAGCAAGGGGAAGTGAGCTTTGAACAATTATTGCTGTGCCGCAGTCTCGAAACCATGGCGATGTGTGCCGATTTGGTTGGCGAGCCGAAAGACAACCAACACTATCAACAAGAAGCTCAACAACTCAAAGATAAGCTATTTGCCTATTATTGGAACGATCAGAAAAAAGCCTTTGCACATAGTCGTATTGATGGTAAGCAAACCGATAACGTGACACGCTACAGCAATATGTTTGCGATTTTTTTTAATTATCTGAACAAACAGCAACAGGCAGGCGTGAAGGCTAATGTCTTGTTAAATGATCAAGTACAACAGATTACCACCCCTTATATGCGTTACTACGAACTTGAAGCTTTGTGTGAACTTGGTGAAAAGGACTATGTAATGAAAGAAATGAAAGACTATTGGGGTGGTATGCTAAAACTTGGTGCGACGACCTTCTGGGAAGAATTTAATCCAGCGAAAAAAGGAGCCGAGCATTATGCGATGTATGGAAGGGATTTCGGTAAGAGTCTCTGTCATTCGTGGGGAGCAAGTCCGATCTATCTGCTGGGCAAGTACTATCTCGGTGTGCAGCCTACAGCGGCAGGCTATGCACAGTATGAAATCAAACCCTATCTGGCATCGCTGGAATGGATGGAAGGAAAAATACCAACACCAAAGGGTGAGATTGAACTTTACGTGTCGAAAAACAAGATCAAGGTAAAATCACCTGTTGGAACAGGGACATTAAAACTGCGGAGCAAGGTTGTTCCACGCGTGAAACAAGGTCAAGTAAAACATATCTCAGGAAACGACTATGAACTCGTTTTGGAAAAAGGAATAGCATATGAAGTCGATTACAAATACTAGGTTATATAAAAAAATAGTCGTATCCAAGCTGAGTGTTGCCCTGTTGCTTTCGATGTCTGCGATTTCAGTACAGGCACAAACGGTTGACGGTAAACCGGCGGTCATCCCACCGGTGCCGAATGGTCAGATTGCCGCGCCTTGGGAAAATCCGATGATTACTTCCATCAATAGAGACCCTTCACGTGCGACAGGATATTCTTATGCCACGATTGAAGAAGCCATGAAGAATGAAAGAGAAACAAACAAACGGATGCTTTTTTTGAATGGCGAATGGAATTTTAAATTTGCCTTTAAACCGGCCGATGCACCGCAAGATTTTCATTTATCCGAGGTCAGCGGATGGGACAAAATCCAGGTTCCTTCCAATTGGGAGATGAAAGGTTATGATATCCCCATTTACCGTTCGGCAGTCTATCCATTTAGCCCAATTGATCCGCCGCGCATTCCCAAAGATTATAATGGTGTAGGGTCGTATCAAAAGACATTCGAATTGCCCGAATCTTGGGATGGAATGAATATTACCTTACATTTTGGAGGGGTTATCTCTGCCTATCAGTTGTGGATTAATGACAAATACGTAGGTTATGCGGAAGACTCCTGCTTGCCATCTGAATTTAATGCCACACCCTATCTTAAAAAAGGTAAAAATCGCATCTCTATCCAAGTCTTGCGTTGGAGCGATGCTTCCTATCTAGAAGATCAGGATCATTGGCGCATGAGCGGTATTCACCGCGAGGTGTTTTTGATGGCCGAGCCAAAAGTGCGTATTGCTGATTTTCATTGGCAGGCAACTTTAGATGCTGATTATCAAGATGCCAAATTCTCCATTCGTCCAAAAGTCGATAATTTTTCAGGCGACAGCATCAACGGTTTTACGCTAAAAGCACAACTATATGATAGTAATAGTAAACCTATTCTCGACAAACCATTAGAAAAAGATGCTTCGGCTATCGTTGATGAAATCTATCCGAGATTGGACAATGTGAAGTTTGGACTAATGGAAACAACGCTCAAAAATCCAAAGAAATGGTCCCCGGAAGAACCTAATCTCTACCGTTTGGTACTGACGCTTTACGACAAAGAAAATCGTTTGCTCGAAGCGAAGACCTGTCAAGTAGGATTTCGGAGCATCGCTTTCTCTCCAAACGATAGCAAACTTCTGATCAATGGTAAAACGACCTACCTCTATGGTGTCAACCGTCATGATCACCATCCTGAACGCGGGAAGGCACTGACACGGGAAGATATGGAAGCGGATATTCGCCAAATCAAACAATTTAATTTTAATGCGATCCGGACTTCTCATTATCCGAATGATCCCTATATCTATGAGCTCTGTGACCGTTATGGTATTATGGTGATGGATGAAGCTAATATGGAGACCCATGGACTTGGTGGAAAACTCATGAACGATCCCTCCTGGCTGGCGGCACTTCAGGAACGTGTCACACGCATGGTGGAACGGGACAAGAATCATCCTTCCATTATCATCTGGTCGTTGGGAAATGAATCTGGAAGAGGTCCGAATACAGCCGCGATGGCTGCCTGGATCCATGATTTCGACATCACACGTCCTGTACATTACGAACCAGCTATGGGGAGCCATCAGTTGCCGGGCTATATTGACCCTTCAGATTCTCGTTATCCAAAATCCAACGATCACGCGCATCGGATTCAAAATGTAAAGGATCAATATTATGTCGATATCGTGTCGCGGTTTTATCCGGGCATTTTCACCCCCGCGCTCTTACTAAATCAAAATAATGGCGATAATCGGCCTATTCTCTTTGTTGAATATACCCATTCCATGGGCAATTCGACCGGTAACATTCGTGATTTCTGGGATATCTTTCGTACACATCCCCGTTTGATCGGTGGTTTTATCTGGGACTATAAGGATCAGGCCTTGATTCGCAAAGATTCCGTTTATGGTAAAGTGCTGGCTTATGGTGGCGATTTTGGTGAAAAGGTGCATAATGGCGCTTTTAGCTTGAATGGCATTACCGACGCTTGGGGACGTCCAAAAGCGGCGATGTACGAAAATAAGCGCATCTATCAGCCTGCAGAGGTCACTTTGGTTGATCTAGAAAAGGCCACGGTACAAGTCAAAAATAGATCAACGGTGCTCAACCTAAATCATTATGATGCTGTCTTATTATTCCGCAGAAATGGGCTGCTGGTAAAAGAAGTGCCGATATCGGCCATGAATCTGGCCGCAGGCGATTCTGCACAGGTAAGCTTTGCCAAATATTTACCTTTCAAGCGTGCCGCAGATCACGAATATCAGCTCGATATTCAATTTCGTTTACGGGAAGCGACAGCATGGGGACCAGCAGGATTTGTAGTCTCTTCATCGCAAGTACGCTTGCAGGAACAACCCAATGTCCTACGACCTTTATCATACAAAGGAGGTCAATTGATCAAAACAGAAACTGCCGATAAGTATCAGATCGCAGGCAAAAACTTTCAGGTTAGCTTTGACAAATCGACTGGAAGTTTGACTTCGTTTAATTACAAGGGACAGGAAATAATCAAAGATGCCATTCGCCCAAACTTTACGCGGCCGGCTACGGACAATGACCGCCGGGGCTGGAAACCGGAGAAAAAACTAAAATACTGGTATGGCACACCAAAAGTAGTGTCGGTAAACGCGCAGGAAAAAGATCAAGGGTATGAAATACAGACACTGTATGCCCTTGCAGCTGATTCTGCACAGGTAAAAGTGATCTATACGGTGAAAAATCCAGGTATTGTGTCAGTAAACTACCAGTTGCAGGTGAAGGCTGGATTACCTAATATCCCAAAAGTTGGGCTCCAAATGGGTATCAATCCGACATTTGAAGACATCCAATACTATGGCTTAGGGCCGATGGAGAATTATCCTGATCGTGCTTATGGTTTTGACCTTGGTGTTTATCACATGAATATCGATCAATTTATGGAGCACTACCTTTATCCGCAGGAGAATGGAAATCGGATGGATGTTCGTTGGATGCACCTCCAAAATAAAAATACAGGTCTTTTGGTTGTCGGCAAACAGCCGCTGTATATAAGTGCATGGCCTTATTCACAAAAAGCGATTGTCGAAGCAAAACACTGGTTTAAATTGAAAAAAGAAGATAAGATTACCTTAAATGTCGATTTAAAACAGATGGGGGTCGGTGGAAATGATACTTGGACAGATGTGTCGCAACCTTTTGAAAAATATCAAATTCCAGCACAAGACTATAATTATTCCTTTTATTTGATTCCGACAGATTTGAAACAATCGATCGAGGATTTCGTAAAATCTAATTAAATAAATGAAGATTAGCAGGAAGCTATCCAGTAAGTAAAGTTAAACCCTGTAGGTGTCGACTAGTTGAAATGACGCGATAAGGGAGATAAATTCAAAAATGAAAGAAATAGGCTGCCCAACCTTTTTGGATAGCTTTAAAGAACAAGATAAGATATGACGAGGATTAAGTTGCTATTAGGAACAAGTCTTCTTTTGGGCTGTTTGAGCAGCAATGCGCAGATTAAAGGTATTCCAACGGAATTAGTTCCGTTGGATCAACATTCGTTTGAACAAGCAAAACCTTGGGTATTTTGGTACTTTATGCATGCCAGCTATTCCAAGGAAGGCATTGCAGCAGATTTGAAAGCGATGGCGGATAACAACATAAAAGGAGCATATTTGGCCCCTATTAAGGGGAAAACTGATCCGCCGCTTTTCAATCCGCCAACAGAGTCTTTGACACCTGAATGGTGGGATATGTTTGGATACATCGTTGCCGAGGCAAAAAAATATGGATTAAAGATTGCTTTGTTACCTAATGATGGATTTGCGACCGCCGGTGGACCATGGATTAGTCCAGAAAAATCGATGCAAAAATTGGTTTATGCAGATACCGTAGTCAATAGCAAGGGCGGGCGATCACGTGGTATTCAGTTGCCACAACCCCAAACGCAACAAGGCTATTACGAAGATATCGCTTTATTTGCGATGCCACTGACCCACTCGCCGCGAAAGAGCTTTACGGAGCTGGTACAGGTAACCAATAGCTATGGCGAAGATCTAAAACGATTGGCTGAAAGAGGCAACAAACAAAATTTTGCAGCAGCTGCAGGAGGATGGATCCAATATGCTTTTGAGCGGCCCTTCCCTTGCAATTCATTGAAAATTGAATGGACAGCATCCAATTACCAAGCAAATCGTCTGCAAGTTTGGGCCAGCGATGATGGCTTAAATTTTCGGAAGATTACACAATTAGAATCCCCAAGAATGGGCTGGTTGGATTGGGATAATGGTGTAACACATCTGATTCCCTACACCGAAGCGAAATATTTTCGCTTCGTATACGATCCCACAGGAAGTGAGCCCGGAGCCGAAGACCTTGATTCTGGTAAATGGAAGCCTTCCCTAAAATTGAATGGTATCAGTCTGTTTGAAGAAGCGCAGGTTCATCAGATCGAAGGCAAGACAGGTGAAATATGGCGTGTTGGCAAAAAGTCCGACCCAAGCGCTGTTATGCCAGGAGCTATTATTGGACAGCAACAGCTTATCCGTTTGCCTAAGCCGGATCAAGCGGGTCGTGTCGACCTGACATTACCTGCAGGAAGGTGGAAAATATTACGGGTGGGACACACCTCTACTGGCCATAAAAATGAAACTGCTGGTGCAGGAAAGGGCCTCGAATGTGATAAGTTGGACGCAGCTACTGTCGCTTTTCAATTTGATCAGTGGTTTGGAGCAGCCAAAAAGCATGTAGATCCACACTTGTCTAAAGAAGTTCTCACGGTATTTCATATTGATTCTTGGGAATGTGGTAGTCAAAACTGGACCCGTAGTTTTCCGGATGAGTTTTTAAAACGCCGGGGCTATGACCTGACTAACTATCTCCCGGTTTTAGCAGGTTGTTTTGTGAATAGTGTGGAAGATTCCGAAGCCTTTTTGCAAGATTACAGACAGACCATCAGCGAACTGTTACAAGAGAATGGCTATGCGACATTACGTCGAAAAGCGGATGAATACGGTGTTGAATTTACAGCAGAAGCGACTGCTCCTGTGATGGTCGGTGATGGTTTGGCACATTTTGCTTCAACCGACCGTCCAATGGGTGAATTTTGGTTCAGAAGTCCTTCGCACGATAAACCTGCGGACATCTTGGATGCTATTTCGGGAAGCCATATTTATGGTAAGCGCGTTACCATGTCGGAGGCTTTTACCCAGATCCGTGCACAATGGGATGAACATCCGCGGCTTCTGAAAAGTCTTCAGGACCGAAATTACGCCTTGGGCATCAACAATCTGGTCTACCATGTGTACGTGCATAATCCCTGGATGGACCGTAAACCTGGTATGACCATGGACGGTATCGGAACCTATTTTCAGCGCGATCAAACGTGGTGGAAACCTGGTAAAGAGTGGGTTAATTATGCGATCCGCTCACAGCAGCTACTGCAATATGGAGTACCGGTACGAGATGTAGCTGTGTTTATTGGGGAGGAGATTCCAAGAAGGTCTGTACTCCCAAGTGCTTTGATCGATGTCTTACCCGGTATTATTGGTGAAGCCCGTGTTCATCGTACAGATTCTTTGTTGGCCAATGTCGGCCTACCCTTACAAAAAGTTGCAGGTGTGACTACAGGAGCCAATATGTATAGACCCGAAGATTGGGTCGATCCACTACGCGGCTATGCCTACGATTCCTTCAATCCCGATGCGCTTTGGAATCAGACTAGCGTACAGGACGGTAAGGTGATTTTTGCGAATCATATTGCTTATGCTTTACTTGTGATGCCTGGAGAAACAGCATTAAATCCGAATGGTAGCCAATATTCCCTTCGTACGCTAGAACGCATCAGGAGTCTTGTCAATCAAGGGGCTACGGTGCTCTTCCAAGATATTCCACAGACATGGCGGGGCAAACTGACCGATGACAAAGTACAACAGTATCGCATTTTGCTTGATGAGTTATTCACTGGGCTAGAGCCATTCACAAATACAACATTACAAACGAAGCAGATCGGCAAAGGCCGTGTGCTTGTTGGCCACTATGAAGCGAAAGATTTTAAGCCGCTAAATATTGCTCCCGATGTGCTGATTAACGAAGGGCACAATCCACATATTTCTTGGAACCATCGCCGTTTCGATGGTGGTGATTTGTTTTTTGTAGCCAATCAAGATAGTTTAGCACAAAAGGCAACTTTATCTTTACGGACAAAAGAAAAATATGCCTACCGTTACGATCCTGTAAGCGACAAACTAGCGGTTTTACCGTTTAAAGTGATCAACGATAGGACCGTTATCGAACTTTCGTTTGATGCGTATCAATCTGGCTTTGTATTGACCAGCGATAAAAAAATAGATATACCGACCTATCAATACTCCGGAAAAACAGCTTTGACAGGACCCTGGTCATTTACGGCTGATGGGTTATCCGGCAAGCAAGCAATTAAACAGCAAGAGCCTCAGTTTTGGACAGCCAGTGCAGACGATGACATTAAATATCATGCTGGATCAGGAAGTTATCAAACGACCATTCATATCCAAAAAATAGCTGAAAAGCAACGCGCTCATTTACAATTTTCGGCCATTGAATCTATGGCAGAAATTTTTGTCAATGGACAATATGCTGGGGTTGTCTGGACCAAACCTTATCAGATCGATGTAACTGATTTTATCCGGCAAGGTGATAATAAAGTACAGGTCAAGGTCTATAATACATGGGGGAACCGTTTCCTTTATGAAAAAGAGAATACAACAGTAGAAAAGAAAATACAGGCAACAGCGTCAGACAAGTTCCTCAAAGGCTTATTACCTTCCGGATTACAAGGGAAAGTTGACTTACTGTGGTTAGATGCAAAATAAAGAAATCATGAATACGAAGCACAAACTAATGATCCTGGGGCTCTTCTTCGCGACGGCCTGTCAAGTCCAGGCCCAGGAAAGGTCTATTACCAATACGGGGTCGAGTCCCCATGCTGTTCAAAACGCAGTTGATATGGGCGACGTGAAATGGACGAAAGGCTTTTGGGCGGATCGTACCAAATCGTGTTATGAGCAGATGGTACCGCAACTCTGGCACGTTTATACCGATGCCTCCATTAGCCATGCTTATCGTAATTTTGAAATCGCCGCGGGATTGGAAAAGGGTGAGCATAGCGGACCATCTTTTCATGACGGCGACTTCTACAAAACATTGGAAGCAGTCTGTGCACTATATGCCCAGACAAAAGATAAAAAACTGCTTCGCATGCTGGACGAAGTTATTCCCGTGATCCGCAAAGCGCAACGTGCCGATGGCTATATTTATACCAAGGCGACAATTGACCAGCAGCGATCGGGACAAAATATTGAGTTTCAAGATCGTTTGAGCTTTGAGTCTTATAATATTGGACATTTAATGACGGCCGGATGCATACATTACCGGACAACGGGACAACGGGAACTATTGGATATTGCAATAAAGGCAGCGGATTATCTGTATGGGTTTTATAAAAAGTCCAATCCAACTTTAGCCCGAAATGCAATCTGTCCCTCCCATTATATGGGAACCGTCGAGCTTTATCGGACGACCAAAGACCCAAAATATTTAGAATTAGCCAAGCATTTAATTGATATTAAAGGTGAAATCGAAGATGGAACGGATGATAACCAAGATCGCATTCCGTTCCGTCAGCAACATAAAGCTACGGGACATGCCGTACGGGCGAGCTATCTTTATGCAGGTGTAGCAGATTTATGCGCCGAAATTGCAGATACAACGTTGAGCAACCGCCTTTTTGAAATTTGGGACGATGTCACGAAGCACAAGATGTACATTACAGGCGGTCTGGGATCGCTGTATGATGGTACCTCACCTGACGGAACTTCCTATAATCCCAGTGAGGTACAGAAAATCCATCAGGCATTTGGGCGGGATTATCAATTGCCCAACTTAACTGCGCACAATGAGAGCTGTGCAAATATTGGTAATATGTTGTGGAATTGGCGCATGGCGAATTTCACGGGCGATGCAAAATACATCGATGTATTGGAGCTGGCACTCTATAATAGTGTACTGTCAGGGATTAGTTTAGATGGCGACAAATTTTTGTATACTAATCCATTGAGTTACTCCTCCGATCTTCCATTCCAGCAGCGCTGGTCTAAAAAGCGTGTTCCTTATATTGCACTGTCTAACTGCTGTCCACCTAATATTGTTCGTACGATAGCAGAAGTAGCCAACTATGCTTACGGATTAGCAACAGATGCCGTAGCAGTCAACTTGTATGGTGGAAATGAATTAAATACAACATATCAAGGCAAAAAAATCAATATCATACAAGAATCCGGCTATCCATGGGAAGGATCCGCCACCTTTATCCTAAAAGAATTTCCTTCCAGTTATACCCTGAAACTCCGGGTGCCGGGTTGGGCTGGGAAGGTTGAAATATGGAAAAACGAAACGAAAATCGAAGCACCGATGGAGAAAGGCTATGCCATATTAGCTGGATTGTGGAAGAAAGGTGATCGCGTTACCGTCAAACTGCCGATGGAGGTTGCTCTGATGGAGTCAAATCCACTGGTTGAGGAAACGCGTAACCAGGTTGCAGTCATGCGTGGACCGATCGTGTATTGCCTAGAGAAGCAGGATGTGGCTGCGGATGTCAATATCTTTGATCTGAAAATGAAACAGGGTGAACAGTTTGTGCCGAAAAATGAAAATATCTTAGGGCAGGATATTGTCTTGTTGGAAGGAAAAGCCTATCGTACAAATAGCACGAAATGGAATTCACTATACCGTAAAACTTCCGATGGAAAGCCTGAAACTATCCCTGTGCGTCTGGTACCCTATTTTGCTTGGGGAAACCGTGCATTTGGTGATATGAGCGTTTGGATGCCAGTATTTTAATGGGATAAATCGTATGAAGATGAAAACTTATTTTTTTATGATCGTATTCCTATTGGCACAATTGGAGAGCCAGGCAGAAGTCCGTTTATCGGCGCTCTTCACCGATGGAATGGTGCTGCAGCAACAAAGCAAAGTACCTTTTTGGGGCTGGGCAGAACCGCAGGCAACAATAACCGTACAGACCTCCTGGAATGGACAGAAATATCAAGCGAAAGCAGATAAACTTGGCCAATGGAAAATTGTAGTACAAACACCTGTAGCAGGCGGTTCTTATCAGATCAAGGTCTCAGAAAAGAATAGCATTGAACTCCATGATATTTTAATTGGTGAAGTTTGGTTATGTTCGGGCCAGTCGAACATGGAAATGCCTTTAAAAGGCTATCCAGGGCAACCGATCCTCGGTAGTACCGAAACGATGATGGATTCCAAAGACGATCAACTGCGTATCTATACCGTGCCTCGCAATCCACAGATTCAGCCCGCAGCTCACAGTAAACCAAGTGTTTGGAAGAAAGCTGAACCGCAATCCGTGGTCGGTTTTAGTGCAACGGCCTACTATTTCGGACGGCAATTGCGCAAAACTTTAGGGGTGCCTGTTGGTTTGATTCATAGCAGCTATGGTGGTTCAACTATTGAAGCCTGGATGGAGGCATCCTGGTTGGCAGATCAGAAAGGTCTGCAGATCCCCAAAGAAGAAGAGGGCCTGAAAGATAAAAACCGTATTCCGACCATGTTGTACAATGGTATGATCCATCCTATTGCAGGATACGGTATCCGTGGCATGATTTGGTACCAAGGAGAATCTAACTACGATCGTCCAGAGCAATATGAAGTGCTATTCCCCCGGATGGTTGAAAAATTCCGTGCGTTATGGGGAAATAATAAACTTCCGTTTTATTTTATGCAAATTGCACCATTTGATTATGCTTCATTGCCGCCTTATCATGTTGGGGGAAAATACAATTCGGCCTATCTACGCGATGCACAACGTAAATCTTTGGATAAAATTCCGTATTCTGCAATGGCCGTCACCTTGGATTTGGGCGAACAGAATTGCATCCACCCATCACATAAACAGCAAAGTGGCGAACGATTGGCCTACCTAGCACTGCACGATAGCTATGGTTTTGAGACGTTAAATCTCAAAAGCCCCCTATATGAAACGTTGGAAATTAAAGGCAGTACAGCGATACTTTCTTTTAAGGATGCACCATTGGGGCTAACAGCATATGGTAAAGAAATAAAGACTTTTGAAATTGCGGGTAAAGATCAGGTTTTTTATCCTGCAGAGGCTGTTTTGAAAGGAAAGACCATTATTGTCGCGTCGCTCAAAGTTGAGGAGCCGGTGGCTGTGCGTTATGGTTTTAAAGATTTCGTTGTCGGAGAGGTGTTTGGAGCCAATGGCTTGCCCTTAAGCTCTTTCCGTACAGATGATTGGTAAATAGAAATGATGATTGAAAAACGTATTATAGGCATTATATTACTAGTAGCAACCTTCTTAAATCCAGCCTGGGCGCAAGAGTTCAACTGGAAGGACTA
This sequence comes from Sphingobacterium sp. 2149, assembly GCF_031455655.1. Classification (NCBI taxonomy): domain Bacteria; kingdom Pseudomonadati; phylum Bacteroidota; class Sphingobacteriia; order Sphingobacteriales; family Sphingobacteriaceae; genus Sphingobacterium; species Sphingobacterium sp. 2149. The sequence goes on from NZ_JAVDTD010000010.1 coordinate 214,740, forward strand.
CAATGTAACTTGGTCCAGGCAAAGCAAGAATTCATCTGAATCCATGCCTGTAGGAGGTGGAGATATTGGATTGAACGTTTGGATGGAGAACGGTGAACTACTTGTGTATTTAGGGAAGACCGGGGCATTTGACGAGAACAATACCCTGTTGAAGCTTGGCCGTATTCGACTTCGTCTCTATCCCAACCCGTTTTTGGACGGAAAATTTCAACAGGAATTGCAGTTGGAAAAGGGACACATTGTTCTGAAAGGGGAGAACAGAGGAGTGAAGGCTGAAATATTGGTTTGGGTGGATGTTTTCAATCCTAATGTCCATCTTGAAGTGAACAGCAACCGGAAGGTTAAGGTGGAAGCGGCTTACGAAAACTGGCGCTTTCAGGATCTTTTTCCAAAGAAAAAGGAAAACAATGCAAACTCTTGGAAATGGGCACCTCCAAAACCGGTAGTGACGCCTAAAGATCAGATTGCCGCGACAGCAAACCATGTTATTTTTTATCATCAAAATCAAGATACCACTGCATTTGATCTTGTCGTAGACCAACAAGGCTTGACAACAATCAAAGATTCATTATATAATCCCCTGAAAAGCCTAATTTCAGGGGGACTTTTAAAAGGAGAAGATTTTGTATACGCCGGTGAGCGTGCCGGAACCTATATGAATACACCATACCAAGCTTGGGTACTCAAAAGTAAAGCCGCAAAAACCAATCATGCACTTCAAGTTACGCTTCACGTAGGACAGCAAGCAGACCTAAAGTACTGGAAAGCGGAACTGGAAGATCTGGCTACGCCCAAACCTAGCTTTGTGTCGCTCAAACGGGCGACGGAATCCTGGTGGAAATCTTTTTGGGATAGAAGTCATATCGTTATCCAGCCTGGCTTAAAAGATCCCCATAATGAAGCTTGGCAAGTCGGCCGAAACTATCAGTTGTTTCGATTTATGCTAGCTTGTAATGCTTACGGAGATTATCCAACAAAATTTAATGGCGGTTTATTTACCTACGATCCTGTCACGATCGATAGTACGTTTACGTTCACACCGGATTTTCGGAATTGGGGTGGAGGTACCCATACCGCACAAAATCAGCGCTTAGTGTATTGGCCATTATTGAAGAGCGGTGATTTTGATCTAATGCCGGCGCAGTTTAAGTTTTATCAACGCCTTTTGAAGAATGCCGAATGGCGATCCAAATTTTATTGGGGGCACGCTGGTGCCAGTTTTACAGAACAGATCGAAAATTTTGGTTTACCCAATCCCGCTGAATACAATTGGAAACGGCCCAAAGATTTTGATAAGGGCCTCGAATATAATGCCTGGCTGGAATACGAGTGGGATACGGTGCTGGAGTTCTGCATGATGATACTGGAAACAGAACGTTATAATAAGTCCGATATTCAGACTTATATTCCGTTGATAGAAAGTTGTCTGCGTTTTTTTGATGAGCATTATCAATACCGGGCTCGGCAACGGGGTAGCAAGGTATTGGATGATGCAGGTCATCTTGTACTATATCCTGGCTCTTCTGCGGAAACCTATAAAATGGCCTATAATTCGGCAAGTACAATTGCTGCTTTACAGCAGGTAACCAAAGGATTGCTGGCATTGCCTGAGGGGTATATCAACGCTGAGTCGCGTGGTTATTTTCAGGGGTTTTTAACCAGAATCCCACCTTTGCCACAGCGTGAACTCGGGGGCAAAAAAATGCTGGCTCCAGCGCAGCTATGGGCCCGGATCAACAATACCGAATCCCCGCAGCTCTATCCTGTATATCCTTGGGGAATTTATGGTATCGGTAAAGCAGATATCGATATTGCCCTCAATACGTACACCTATGATCCCGATGTGCTTAAATTCAAAAGCTATGTTGGCTGGAAGCAGCATAATATCTTTGCTGCACGCCTTGGGTTGACCGACGAAGCGAAGCAATTGACCCTCTCGAAACTAAAAAATGCAGAACGGCGATTCCCCACCTTTTGGGGGCCAGGTTTTGATTGGGTTCCGGATCATAACTGGGGTGGTTCGGGCATGATCGGCTTGCAGGAAATGCTTTTGCAGGTAACAGATGATAAAATTTATCTTTTTCCAGCTTGGCCCAAAGATTGGAATGTGGATTTTAAACTACATGCGCCGGGGCAGACTACCGTTGAAGGAAGATTAAAGGACGGTAAATTATTGGAGCTAAAAGTTTTTCCAAAAGAAAGAGAAGCGGCAATTATCAACCTATTGCAATAGCCGCTTCGAAATTGTTAGCGAAACAACATCGCGTATTAACCCATTGTAACCATTAAATCGAGCGCTGAAAAATAAGAAAATAGACGTTTGATGCCTTGACTCCTAGGTCAATACACACGATGTCTAAAATATTAATAAAGGGGCTATCCAAGAAGATTGGATAGCCCCTTTTGTTTTTTTTTATACAAAATCGGGTCGTTCATAACAGTGCATAACAGTTCTGAAAAACCAAAGAATTATCTTAGTTGCTAAGAACCTAAATAACGTTTATATGAATGCAGTTTTCGGAGTTATATTTCATTTCATAGGCGGATTCGCTTCTGGAAGTTTTTATGTGCCGTACAAGAAAGTAAAAGGATGGTCCTGGGAATCCATGTGGATTCTAGGCGGACTTTTTTCGTGGATTATTGTTCCGCCCATAGCGGCGATGTTGACGATACCCAATTTTATTGAGATTATTAAAAGTGCGAATAACACGATATTAGGTTACACATTTTTGTTTGGTTTGCTTTGGGGCATCGGCGGTTTAACTTATGGTCTTGGTGTACGCTATCTTGGAGTATCCCTGGGTAGCAGTATTATTTTGGGCCTGAGTATGGTGTTTGGTTCTTTAATGCCCAGCATTTATTATTTTTTTAATAAAGCAGAAGGCAAGCATGGCATAGATTATTTTTTTACAACCCAATCCGGTATTTGTATTCTCCTTGGTCTTTTAGTCTGTGTGCTTGGTGTATATCTATGTGGTAAGGCAGGTGTTTCTAAAGAGAAACATATAACCTCCCTATCCACAGCGAGCAAATCCGATTATAATTTTGGTTTAGGAATTGTAGTAGCTATTGTTTCAGGGATACTAAGTGCTTGTTTCAATTTCGGGATTGAAGCCGGAAAACCCATGGCCGATGTGGCAAATACATTGTGGAAGTCTGTTAATCCAAACCAAGGCGAATTTCTTTACCAGAATAATGTCACCTACATTGTGATACTTTGGGGTGGGTTTACAACAAACTTCCTATGGTGCCTTTATTTGTTGATTAAAAACAAAACGTTTTCGGATTATACGAAATCAAAAGCACCGAGAGGCAAGAATTTCCTTTTATGTGCTTTAGCAGGAACCACCTGGTATTTACAGTTTTTCTTTTACGGTATGGGAGAAAGCCGTCTTGGAAACGGCGCTAGCTCTTGGATCCTACACATGGCCTTTATCATTCTTATTTCCAATGCATGGGGCGTAGTGCTCAAGGAATGGAAAGGTGTCGATCGTTCGACGTATCGTTCAATCATAGGAGGAATTCTAACCATTATCATCTCTATTTGCATTGTAGGGTTTGCGAAGACATTAGAAAATTAATATTTAAATATAGAAGCAGTGAAAACGTACAAACATGTCAATTATTTATGGGACGATGAGAAAGCTCAGGCACTAAGGGGTGATGAAGTAGCTTTGTTATTATATCGTTCAAATATTCTAGGTGCAGATTTAAGAATTACAAATTATGGTGGAGGGAATACATCTTGTAAAGTAGTGGAAAAAGATCACTTGACGGGAGAAGAAGTAGAGGTGATGTGGATTAAAGGGTCTGGTGGAGATATCGGAACGTTGAAAAAGTCAGGTCTGGCAGCGCTTTATTTACAACGTCTTCGCAATTTGGAAAATGTCTATCGTGGTCTTGAACATGAAGATGAAATGGTTGAGTTATTTAACCATTGTATCTATGATTTAGCATCAAAAGCCCCTTCTATCGATACACCTTTACATGGGTTTCTGCCGTTTAAACATATAGATCACCTCCATCCAGACGCTGCAATTGCGATTGCTGCGGCAAAAGATGGAAAGAAAATAACCCAAGAATTGTTTAATGGAACTATAGGATGGGTGGAGTGGCAACGCCCAGGGTTTGACCTAGGTTTGCAGTTGCGTGCTTGTTTAGAAGAAAACCCAGGTATCCGCGGTATTATGTTGGGCTCACATGGCTTATTTACTTGGGGAGATACGGCTTATAACTGTTATATCAATTCCTTGGACGTCATCGAAGCTTGTGCGGAATATCTTGAGCAAAACTATGGTAAAAAAGCGCCTGTATTCGGGGGGCAGCAAGTAACTAGTCTCAGCAAGGAAGAAAGAAATGCACAAGCAGCCAAACTCGCTCCTGTTTTAAGAGGTTTTTGTTCCAGTGAGCGCCACATGATCGGGCATTTTACAGATGATGAGCGCGTATTGGAATTTATCAATTCAAATGATTTAGAACGTTTGGCTCCGCTTGGTACCAGCTGCCCGGATCACTTTTTAAGAACGAAAATTCAGCCATTGGTATTGAATTTGGATAAATCACAAGATTTAGACAACGTGGAGGAGTTAAAAGCAAAGTTAACGCCCTTATTTGACGAATACCGTGAGATGTACGCGCAATATTATGAAAACTGCAAACATGAAAATAGCCCAGCAGTGCGGGATAAAAATCCGGTAATTGTTCTATACCCTGGAGTAGGAATGTTCGCATTTGCGAAAGACAAACAGACAGCACGCGTAGCAGCAGAGTTCTATACCAATGCAATCAATGTTATGAAAGGAGCAGAAGCAGTGAGTGAGTACACCGCTTTGCCCCGTCAGGAAGCATTCGATATTGAATATTGGTTATTGGAAGAAGCCAAGCTTCAGCGTATGCCAAAGCCAAAAGCTCTGTCAGGGAAAATTGCTTTGGTCACTGGAAGTGGGGGTGGTATCGGTAAAGCGATTGCAAAAAAGATGGCACAAGAGGGGGCTGTTATCGTGTTAAATGATATCAACACAGAACGTTTGGAGTCAAGCAAAGCCGAGTTTGTAGCCGAGTTTGGAAAAGATGCAGTCATCGCTACGAGCCTCGACGTAACCAATGCGAATTCGATCAAAGATGCTTTGAAAGATGCTACGCTAGCATTTGGTGGTATTGATATTGTGGTCAACAACGCCGGATTATCGATTTCGAAAACAATCGAAGATCATACGGAGAACGATTGGGACTTATTATATAACGTACTGGTAAAAGGTCAATTCCTTGTTACTCAAGGAGTGACTTCATTATTAAAAGGCCAAGCAATCGGCGGTGATATCATCAATATTGTCAGTAAAAATGCCTTGGTCAGTGGTCCAAATAATACAGGATATGGAAGTGCAAAAGGCGCACAATTGCATTTAAGCCGTTTATGTGCTGCCGAATTAGGTCCGGCAGGCGTACGCGTGAACGTGGTTAACCCGGACGCCGTTATTTCAGACAGTAATATTTGGGCCGGCGGATGGGCCGAAGGTCGTGCTAAGGCTTATGGTATCACGGTAGCCGAATTGCCGGCCTATTATGCAAAGCGAACTTTATTGAATCAGATCATTCTTCCGGAGGATATTGCGAACGCTTGTTTCGCCTTTGTGGGTGGACTGTTGAGCAAATCTACAGGGAATGTTTTAAACGTTGACGGAGGTGTTGCAATGGCGTTTGTACGCTAATTTTTATATCTTAGGTGTCGCGTTCAGAAAGGGAAATATGGACGCGACACCTCACATTTTTACACAATAACCATTAAATTATGATTCTGGATAAGAAAATTATAGATCAGCACAATAACCAATTATTAGATAAGCATAAAAGGGCATTTGACTACGTGTCGGCAGATATTCCACAGTTAGATGAAATGCTGAATAAACTTCAAAAATTTCAAATTGCCATACCAAGCTGGGCATTAGGTACAGGTGGAACGCGTTTTGGTCGTTTTTCTGGCGCAGGTGAACCCGGTACTTTAGAGCAAAAGCTAGAGGATGTTGGCTTGCTGCATGCGCTCAACAAATCGAGTGGAGCAATTTCGATGCATATTCCCTGGGATATTCCATCAGATGCAGAAAAAATTAAAGCATTGGCATCTTCCCTAGAAATCGGATTTGACGCAGTAAACTCCAATACGTTTCAAGATCAATCAGGTCAGGAGCATAGTTATAAATTTGGTTCATTACATCATGTCGATCCAAGAGTTCGTCAGCAAGCAGTAGATCATAACATCGAAGTTATCAATTATGGTAAAGCTGTCGGTTCTAAAGCCTTAACAGTTTGGTTGGCTGACGGATCATCTTTCCCAGGACAATTGAATTTTAGAGAGGCTTTTCAAAATACCTTATCAAGCCTACAAGAAATATATAAACATCTACCCGAAGACTGGAAACTTTTTGTTGAGTACAAAGCATTTGAACCCCATTTCTACTCCATGACGATTGGCGATTGGGGGCAATCCCTGCTGTTGGCCAATAAGTTAGGCTCCAAAGCGTATACACTGGTTGATTTGGGACACCATCTGCCAAATGCAAACATTGAACAAATTGTCTCTTTATTGTTGATGGAAGGCAAATTAGGTGGATTCCATTTCAATGATAGTAAGTATGCAGATGATGACCTGACAGCAGGTAGTATCAAGCCATATCAACTCTTCTTGATCTTTAATGAACTGATCGATGGTATGGATGTGAAAGGTATTGATCATGCCAGCGGATTGGGATGGATGATTGATGCCTCGCATAATCTGAAAGATCCACTGGTAGACCTTTTACAGTCTGTGGAGGCCATTAAGATTGCTTATGCTCAAGCATTGTTGGTCGATCGAAAGGCATTGAAACAGGCGCAGCAAGCAAACGATATCGTGAAGGCACAGGAAATCCTGCAGGATGCATTCCGTACCGATGTCAGACCGCTTGTTGCAGAAGCAAGACGTAGAAGTGGAGCGGCGCTGAATCCCGTTCAATTATTTAATGAAGAAAATTTACGGGCCAAACTTATCGAAGAACGCGGAAAGAATTCCGTCGCTACCGGTTTGTAACGAGGGAAAAGGAATGAGGGGAAAACCAATACCAGTAGTCGCCATATTCGACGTTGGAAAGACCAACAAAAAGTTATTTCTCTTTAATGAGCAGTATCAGATTGTTTTCGAAAGGTCTGCCCGTTTTTTAGAAACTACTGATGAAGATGGTGATAGTTGCGAAAACCTGGAGAGTTTACGTTTGTCCGTTTTCGATTCCTTGCACGAGGTATTTCGAAAAGGCGAGTTTGAAATTAAAGCGATTAATTTTACGTCCTATGGCGCAAGTTTCGTCTATATTGATAAAGATGGTCGGCCTTTAACGCCATTATATAACTACTTGAAAGAATATCCAAAGAAATTGTTGGATTCTTTTTATGCACAGTATGGCGGCAAAGATACCTTAGCGTTGGAAACCTCGTCTCCGAGTTTGGGAAGTCTAAATTCTGGATTGCAGATCTATCGTATATTTAAATTAAAGCCGGCAATATATAAGGAGGTGAAATGGGCATTGCATCTTCCGCAATACCTGAGTTATTTGATTTCAGGGCAAGCATATTCTGATATGACAAGTATAGGTTGTCATACCGCACTTTGGGATTTTAACCAAAATAATTACCATCACTGGGTGCTTGATACAGGCATTATTCAAAAAATGGCACCTATTGTGCAGGGTGACCAATTGTTCAGGGCAACATTTCCTGGCAGTGGTTATCTTGTAGGCAGTGGGCTGCATGATAGTTCTTCGGCTCTCATCCCATACTTGTTGAATTTTCATGAACCTTTTGTGTTGATTTCAACGGGTACCTGGTGCATTTCATTCAATCCATTTAACGAACAACCGTTGACTAAAGAAGAGCTGAATGAAGACTGCTTACAATATATGACTTACACCGGTAAACCAGTTAAAGCGTCACGCCTATTTGCGGGTTATGAACATGAAGAACAAGTCAAACGTATTGCAAATTTCTTTCAGGTTTCAACGGGCAAGTTCAAGCAAATTGGGCTGCAATGGAATATTATAGAAAAATATCAAGCGTTAGATATATCGGATGAGCTGTCGGCTTTTTCATCCATTGATTTGAGCCATTTTAATGATTATACCGAAGCTTATCATGTTTTTATGATGCATTTGGTAAAAGCACAGATCAAAGCAACCTCTTTGGTGTTACAGAACAACGGTGTTCAACGCATATTCGTTGATGGCGGATTTAGTAAAAATATAATATACATGACGCTATTGGCCCAAGCTTTTCCAAATAGTGAGGTTTTTGGAGCGTCAATGGCACAGGCTACGGCACTAGGAGCTGCCTTGGTCATTCATGAGCATTGGAATACGCAGGCTATGCCAAATGACATGATCGAGTTGCGCTATTTTAGGGCCAAACAGCAAACGCATATATAAAAGGTAGTTTGTGCAAATAAGAATCTAGTTTTTTTTTATTGGTTATCGTGAAAGGTCAGGCACTTTGTTGTCTGGCCTACTTTTTATTTTCTAGCGTATGAGCAAATAACCAGTAAGAGTTTATCGCCACTTTAACAATATTAAAAAGGGATTCCAAACGGGGAGTAAAGTCCTGAACAGTTGGCGAGCAGGAAGAACTGGGAAAATTAAATTTGAGATTCCAAATTATAAAATTTAAAGATGAAGAAAGTTGCAACGGTTGTTTTTTTTGTCCTGTTCTGCCGGGGCTTGTTCGCCGAACAGATTGTGAAGGAATTTAGCTTTGGTGATACTAAAAAACAGCGGGCTGTAGTTGCGCTAAAGGAAGCCCTCCCGTATACGGAGGCCAAAGGGTATGGCTTTGAATTTTTTACAGAAAAAAATGTAAGAATCGATCGAAAGAGTAAACATCTTTTTAGCGATAAACCATTCTACTTTTCTGTGAAAGTTCCTGAAGGGAATTATAAAATTACGATTAGTTACGATGGCTTAAGCGATAAACCCTACCAAAGCACGGTGCGGTCAGAATCGCGTCGCTTACAAATAGAAAATCAGGAAGTAGTGCCAAATAAATGCGTACAGAAAACGTTCATCGTACATCTCAAAGATCCCAAGATCTCATCAGGCGGAAGGGTGGAATTGAAGAAGCCCCGGGAGCAGCAAAAGTTAGACTGGGATGATAAGTTGACTTTGGAGTTTCAGCAAACGAATTGTATTTCGGCTATTCGCATTGAAGCGATGAGCAATGTCACAACGGTCTTTTTAGCAGGAAATTCTACGGTCGTGAATCAAGAAGATGAGCCATGGGCTTCTTGGGGACAGATGATTCCCCGCTTTTTTGATGCAGGCGTTGCTATTGCTAATCATGCCGAATCTGGGTTAGCATTAAGTTCGTTTTTATCCTCAAGAAGATTGGAGAAAATTTTATCTGTAGCCAAAAAGGGAGATTATCTATTTATCGAATTTGGGCACAATGATCAAAAGCAAAAGGGAGAAGCTGCTGGAGCATATAAAGGTTACAGTGAACGATTGCGTTATTTTGTCAATGAATTTAGAGCAAAGGGTGGTATTCCCGTTATTCTCACTTCGACAGCACGACGTTTATTTGATCAACAGGGAAATTTAGTTCATACTTTAGGAGACTTTCCAGATGCTGCACGTAAAGTTGCGGCAGAACTTCAAGTCCCTTTGATCGACCTTAATAACAAGACCAGTATATTTTATGAAGCATTGGGCGTTGAAGGTTCCAAGAAAGCATTTGTTCACTATCCCGCTTCTACTTTCCCAAATCAGGAAAATGCATTGGCTGATAATACCCATTTTAACCCGTATGGTGCTTATGAGATTGCAAAAATGGTATTAATGGGAATTAAAGAAAATAAGCTTGTTATGTCCGGTAATATGGTAGATTTTAACGGGTTTGATCCATACCACCCCGATGATTTTAAGACTTGGTATTGGCCTCCAAGTTTGATCAATAGTGTTATAAAGCCAGATGGCAATTAGTTTTGTATTGATCTTCTTTAGCGAGAATTGAATGTGATCGTAACATATCGATGACTCTTTATTAATTTGAATATGGAGCTTGTGTTTTATAAATGTAATATTTACATTTATAATTATTTCTGATTAATTATAACCAATGGAACGAGCTATTTTCACATTAAGAGCCTGCTCTTTTTTTCTTGCAAAAGCAATTTGCTTTTTTTGTCTGTTTTGGATTTTCAGTACGCCCGCATACGCCTATAGCAGCACGATTTCTGAACCGGATTCAGCCTATCTCTTTGCTTATGCAAAAGATAAGAATGCTGGTAGAGAAGGGTTATTATATGCCTGGAGTTTGGACGGTAAACAATGGGACGCTATTGGAACAGAACTCGCATTTGTTAAATCAGATTATGGGCGTTGGGGATCAGAAAAACGGATGATAAATCCGGTGTTGTTTCCTCGAAATGGCGGGGGGTGGTCCTGTGCGTGGCAATTAAGTCCTGAAAATAATGGGCCATATGCCTATACTTTTACAACTGATTTTTTTAATTGGGGCAGGCAAGACTATTATGTCGAATTAAATGATTTGGATAAATCAATGGTTTCGCTTGTAAAAAACAGTTTGTTGGACCGTGAGATTATTTCCATTAATGGCGAAAGTTTACGTGGAACGAAGCTGAAAGTTACATGGTCTATAATTAAAGAATTGATTAAACACTATGATCTTGCTCTGCTTAAGCAAAAGCAATGGTCCGAACGAAGTGTTGACGATGATGTACGCTTTGCAGGCTTAAAACCCTTGGATGTTAAGTTAACCCCAAAGATCGGACAAAGCAAGTCCATCAGCGATATGTTGGTAGGTGTATTTTTTGAAGATATTAATTATGCAGCAGACGGAGGTCTCTATGCGGAATTGATTCAAAATAGAGATTTTGAATATAAATTGAGCGATAAACAAGGGCATGACAAAAATTGGAACGAGAAAACAGCTTGGAGTATGGATGGATCGGGACAATTTCATATCGACAGTATCAATCCCATTCATCCCAATAATAAGCATTATGCGAGGTTACAAGGCGCGGGTATACTAAGAAATATAGGCTACGATGGGATTGCTCTGCATAAAAACGAACGCTATGATCTTTCATTTTTTGGACGGGGCACTGCGGGTAAAGGGCGTCAACTAAAAATCCGGATAAGTACACAAGATGGAAAGATCCTTGATGAAAAATCCCTTGTTGTTGACAGCAAAAACTGGAAAAAATATCAATTGGTATTGACAGCCAATGCGACCTGTAAGGATGCCGTATTGGAATTTGTATTTACAGATCGACAACAATTGGATTTGGACCTGATTTCCTTATTCCCTCAAAACACCTTCAAAGGACGTAAAAATGGATTACGTAAAGATTTAGCCGAGGCTATTGCAGCTTTGAATCCACGTTTTGTTCGTTTTCCGGGAGGCTGTTTAGCACATGGCGATGGTATCGAAAATATCTACCATTGGTCCAATACTGTAGGACCTTTAGAAAGCCGTGTGCCGCAACGCAATATGTGGGGATATCACCAAACTGTTGGTTTAGGATATTATGAGTATTTTCAATTTTGTGAAGATATAGGTGCCTATGCTGTCCCGGTAATGGCGGCTGGGGTACCCTGTCAAAATTCGGGCGCTCATGGTCATCTATTGGGCGGACAACAATGTGGTATTCCAATGGAAGATATGGATGACTATATCCAGGAAGTGCTCAATCTGATCGAATGGGCCAATGGGGATAAAAATAGCACCTGGGGAAAGGTACGTGCAGCAGCTGGACATCCAGAACCATTTCATCTCAAATATATTGGCGTGGGTAACGAAGATTTAATATCGAATGTTTTTGAGGAGCGTTTTACGATGATTTACAATGCTATCCGTGAAAAATATCCCGATATACAGGTTATTGGAACGGCGGGGCCATTTTTTGAGGGAACCGACTATGTTGAGGGCTGGAAAATCGCCGATAAATTAAGCGTACCTATTATGGACGAACACTATTACCAGACACCCGGATGGTTTATTCATAATCAAGATTTCTACGATAAATACGATCGGAATAAAGCGCAGGTTTATTTGGGCGAATATGCCGCTCATATCGAAGGACGTGCAAGTACCTTGGAAGTGGCATTAGCCGAAGCCGCATATCTCACTGCATTGGAAAGAAATGGTGATATCGTTAAGATGGCTTCCTATGCACCGCTGTTAGCCAAAGATGGCTATACCCAATGGCGCCCCGATCTTATTTATTTCAACAATACCGATGTAAATTTAACGCCATCCTATTATGTACAGCAATTATTCGGTCGTAATAATGGAACGGAATATGTTCCTGTGGAAGCCAGCTATTCTAATGCTGCCGTTGAGGTACAGAAGCGCGTGGCATTTTCTATTGTTAAGGATCCTAAAGATCAATCAATCATTATAAAAATGGTCAATGTTTTGCCTGTTGCCGTCAACATGGAATTGGAACTAGATAAATTCAACCTAAAAACTGAGCCTGCTGTTGTTGCGCAGCTCACAGGAGAGTTGAAGAGTACAACAGCGAAGCCCGAACAAAAGAGCGTGCCAGTGGAAAAGCTTAAAAACCAGCAATTGCCACCTTATTCTTTAACCATCATTCGAATTCCATCGCGTGCAAAATAGTCCAATTCAACTCCTATGAAACCTCTAGTTGTGCAGAAAAGTATATGTTAGTTTTTATTCATCTCTATTTGACAAAAATGAAAAAACAATTTCTAGTTACCCTATTCGTTCTTTTAACTTACCTGGTTAAGGCGCAATCTCCCGTATACCTTTTTTCGTATTTTGTAGATAATGGCGCTGATGGATTACATCTAGCTTATAGTTTGGATGGTTTGAAATGGGAACCATTGAATCAGGGAAAACCCTTCTTAACACCAACAGTAGGAAAAGATAGACTGATGCGCGACCCCAGTATTTGTCAGGGTCCCGATGGGACCTTTCATCTGGTATGGACAACAGGTTGGTGGGACAAAATTATCGGATATTCTTCCTCCAAAGACCTTAAGCAGTGGACCCAACAAAAAGCAATACCAGTCATGGTAGATGAACCCGATGCAAAAAATGCATGGGCTCCCGAACTTTTTTACGACAATGCGACGAAAGAATATTATATCATTTGGGCCACGACAATTCCTGGTCGCCACAAAGAGGTACCGACTAGTGCTAGTGAAAAAGGATTAAACCACCGGATGTATAGCGTTACGACGAAAGATTTTAAAACTTTTTCAAAAACTAAGTTATTTTTTGATCCCGAATTTAGTGTGATCGACGCGGCCATTATACAACAAGCTAATAAGGAATATATGATGGTGCTGAAAAACGAAAACTCTAATCCGCCGGAGAAAAACATCCGAATCACCGCAACAAAGAATTTAGCCAAAGGCTTCCCAACTACTGTCTCTAAACCGATCACAGGCAATTATTGGGCTGAGGGTCCTGCTCCGCTGCAAGTAGGGGAGTATATATATGTATATTTCGATAAATACCGCGATCATAAATATGGTGCTGTTCGTAGTAAAGATGGTATCAACTGGGAAGATGTCTCTGATCTGGTGAGCTTTCCTAAAGGCGTTCGTCATGGAACAGCTTTTACGGTAAATCCAACCGTTTTATCCAATCTATTATCATTGAAAAGATAGTTGAGAATAAAAGTTGTCATCTTAATTATAGCGATTGTAATAAAAAAGGTTTTCAAACGGGGAGAATGAAAACCTTTAAAATAACCAATTAATCCTAAATTTATGATAAAAAATATGATGCTTTGCTATAGGCTTTCCTTTGATTTAAACCATCTCATCTAAATCATAACATACGTACAGGCCAATTAAATTGAAAAGCTACCGATTCAATACAGCAAGTTTACGTAAACCAAATGAACTTGTCATCCTGTGCTGTACTGTTCCAAAAGTATGGGGTTAGATCTGAAACCATTCAGGTAAGTTCAGGACACTGGTGCGTCCTGAATTTTTTATTTTAGGAGTTTGCTAACCCAAATGAATAGACCGATGCTTAAAATTCGAATTACGCTCTTTGCTTTAATATACGTTATGATGGCACATATCGCCTCAGCGCAGATTGGGAAAGAAATACAGTATCTTTCGGGAACTGACAACGTTCATACCGTTAATTGGGATTTTTGGGTGACGGGGGGGCGTAAAGCCGGGAAATGGGATAAGATCGCTGTGCCTAGCCATTGGGAACAACAAGGTTTCGGGGCATACAACTATGGACGGGATTATGTGACTTATGGCAAGAATTTTACCTTCCATGATGAGAAAGGTCTATATCGGCATCAATTTACTGTCCCAAAGAATTGGAAAGGGAAAAAAATAAACCTTGTTTTTGAAGGTTCAATGACCGATACTGAAGTCAAGATCAACGGGAAGCTAGCCGGAGATATCCATCAGGGTGCTTTTTATCAGTTTAAATACGATGTTACCGACAAGATCACCTTTGGCAAGGCCAATATATTGGAGGCTACTGTGTCAAAAATGTCTTCCGATAAATCCGTTAACAATGCGGAGCGCCTTGCGGATTATTGGATTTTAGGCGGTATTTATAGGCCCGTATACCTTGAAGCGACAGCAAAGGAACACATCAGCTGGACGGCTATCGATGCAAAGGCAGACGGAGCTTTTCGAAGCAATGTACACTTAGAGGGGCTCTCTAAGGCTAATAAACTATCGGTAGAGATCAAAGATCTGAAGGGTAATGTGATCGCGATTCAACAGTTTCCAATTACTGCGAAAGACTCAGTGAAATTGATCGAAATGAAAGTTGAAAACCCTTTATTATGGACCGCCGAGACACCAAACCTATATCAGGTCACGTACACCCTATGGAACGGGAAGAATAAAGATTATCAATATCAAGATCGCTTTGGTTTCAGAACAATTGAAGTTCGTGAGGGAGACGGCATTTATGTCAATGGTGTAAAAGTAAAGATGAAAGGTGTTAATCGTCATGTATGGTGGCCCGAAACCGGACGGTCGGTAAACGCGCAATTGGATCTGAACGATGTTAAATTGATCAAAGAAATGAATATGAATGCGGTCCGCTGTTCGCATTATCCGCCAGATAGATCTTTTTTGGCATATTGCGATTCATTGGGCTTATATGTTTTGGATGAATTGGCTGGCTGGCAAAAAGCATACAGTACCGTTGTGGGTAAAAAGTTGGTGCGAGAAATGGTTATTCGAGATGCTAACCATCCTTCCATTATACTTTGGAGCAACGGCAATGAAGGTGGACATAATAAAGAACTTGTAGACGAGTACAAGAAATATGATCTTTCGGCGAGAACAGTCATTCATGCACATCATAGACCGGGAAATGCAATCAATGGAATCGACTGTAACCATTATGAAGATTTTTATTCGACAAAAAAAATTCTGGAAGGACCAAATATTTATATGCCAACCGAATTTCTCCACGCACAGGATGATGGAGGTGCTGCGGCAGGATTGGCGGATATATGGGAGCTGCACTGGAATGCCAAATTAGGTGCCGGCGGATTTATCTGGGATTTTGCAGATGAAGGTATTGTGCGTACAGATTTCAATAATGCGATTGATGTCAACCGCGTAAATGCCCCTGATGGAATTCTTGGGCCACATCGCGAAAAGGAGGGCAGTTTCTATGCCATTCGGGAGATCTATGCACCTGTACATATTACGATGAAGAAATTACCTGTTGACTTCAACGGAACGATTTCGGTGGAAAATCGTTATCATTTTACTGATCTGAAAAACTGTCGATTTGAGGGTAAACTGATTACCTATCAACAACCCTATGCGGATGAATCAGGTGTGGATTCAGTACTACATCTACACGTCGACAGTCCTATATTGCCTCCAACACAAAAGGGAAACTTGCAATTGAATTTACCGAGCGACTGGAAACAATATGATGCGCTGATATTGACTGCGATTGATCCACATGGGGAGGAAATTTATACTTGGACCTGGCGTGTAAAATCCAATCAAATGCTTACTGCGGAAATTTTGCCGTTGAAATCTTCTACCGATGTTGAAGTGAAAGAAGACAGTGCGAATTATATGCTTAAGGCAAACGGAATAACAGCTATGATTTCCAAAAAAACAGGATTATTGGTTGATCTGGCCAATGATTATAGCATGAAATTGGCTTTCAATAATGGTCCGGTGCTTATCGATGGACAGTCGGAGCTGAAAAGTGCTAAACGTTGGAAAGACGGAAAAAATGAAGCTGTTGAGTTTATGTTTGATGGTAACCTAAGTTTTATCCGTTGGACGATGCGCCCAGACGGGTGGTTAAAACTTGATTATGCTTATCATATGGGCAAAGCAGTACCCTATGCTGGAGTGAGCTTTAATTTTCCTGAAAACTATATTATTGGGGCCAAATGGCTTGGTAATGGCCCTTATCGCGTATGGAAGAATAGGATGCAAGGTGTCACACTAAATACATGGGAAAAAATGTATAATGACGGAAAAGCAGGTATTGGGCCATGGACATTTCCTGAGTTTAAAGGCTACTTCTCGGATGTTAGTTGGATACAATTCAATACAGTGCAAGGGAAGTTTTTGGTTGCAACAGATCAGGAAGATTTATTTGTGCGATTATTCGAGTTCTACGGAATTTCCGGTCCCAAAGGTTATCCGCAGTTGCCGACGGGGGATATTTCCTTTTTGGATGCTATTCCTCCTATTGGAACAAAACTGGCGTTGGGAATCAATGGAAATGCTGGGGTGAATGGACCCGCAGGTGAGCTTAATCAAATGGATAAAAAGATTAATCGGACACTCTATTTTTACTTTGGTACCCCGAAGGGCGAAAAAGAAAATACACAATTTGTTATGCCTAAGGTTAATGTGTTGACAGATTAAAAGAATAATGCATAAAAAAGGGCTTTTCTATTTTTTAGAAAAGCCCTTTTTTATGGTGTACCCCTAATAGTATGTATTCTTTTCAATAATGCTTATTTAGATTTCTTGAACCCCAAAAGGTTGTACTTTATTCACTTTTATCGCTATTCGTGTAGGGAAAATCATTGAAGTATTTATTTTGAATAGCAGTTGATGTTGTTTTTTTAGATGTACATCTTCAATTGTACGGTCTGAATTGGAAGTTCGGGATTGCCATTGATCTTCTAATTTTACCAAGCAGGACAGTGCAAGGTGGTTTTGGATATGCTGTCTTAAGGATAAGTTATGACCAAATCCATACCAACTCCTAACTGCAAGCGGATTGTTAAAAAGGTAAAAGCATAGTGAATGCACCATAAAAGGTGGACTCAACGTGGACTCAACGTGGACTCACTGTGGACTCACAGTGGTTACAGTTAGGAGTTGGTGTTAAGTTGGTATGGAGTTGGTGTTGGGAATTCTATAACAAATATATTACGAATAGCTTTGAATCCTTGTTATTGGGTTTATTATCAATGAAAATGAAGATGTGTTGACTGTGTAATTGAGCTTGTTCAGGATACTACAGGACGGCTCTTGTTAAAAATGTTGATACTTTTAAAACTAGCTACTTATTTAGGCATCCTTAAATACGCTGATCAATTTGACGGTATTGTCTGCACGTTTTAATTAAGCTGTAGACAAGCGGGAAAAGAAGACTTAATAAAACTTAATATTATGAAAAAATTCTTTCGGTTTTTACATCTGCTTACATCAATTGCGATTTTGTCCAATGTACATGCGCAAGGAAAGTTTCCGGACGGAACGGTAATTTCAACATGGTTCGAGACTGTAAAATCGACTGAGATCGAAACGCTCGGAAAGAAATTTCTCATCACAGATTTTGGTGTTGCGTCAGATAGCACCATCGTGCAAACGGCCAAAATTCAACAGGCTATTGATAAGGCCTATACCAGCGGTGGAGGTGTAGTCATAGTGCCTAAAGGTGTCTACCTGAGTGGATCCTTATTTTTTAAACCGAATACACATTTACACCTCGAAGAAGGCGCTGTACTGAAAGGAAGTGATGATATTGCGGATTTTGTGCTAGCGGAAACTCGGATGGAAGGGCAAACAGTGAAGTATTTTTTGGCGCTTGTCAATGCAGACCAGGTGGATGGATTTACAATTTCGGGTAAAGGTACACTCGATGGAAACGGGTTACGCTACTGGCGATCCTTCTGGCTTAGGAGACAATTTAATCCACAATGCACAAATATGGACGAGATGCGTCCACGTTTACTTTATGTGTCCAACAGCAAGGATGTACAGGTTTCAGGCATTCGCTTGATCAATTCACCTTTTTGGACCTCGCATTATTATAAATGTGAAAATCTCAAATTGATCGGTTTACATATTTCAGCACCAAAGGAACCTGTGAAAGCACCTAGTTCCGATGCGATCGATTTGGATGTCTGCCGTAATGTATTGATTAAAGATTGTTACTTATCCGTTAACGATGATGCCATTGCACTAAAAGGCGGTAAAGGGCCTAAGTCCGACAAAGATCCTAACAACGGCCCCAATTCAAATATTATTATTGAAAATTGTTTTTTTGGATTTTGTCATAGCGCACTCACTTGCGGCAGTGAATCTATTCATAGCTACAATGTGATTTTTAGGAACAATACCTTAGATAAAGCACGTAAGCTACTGCAATTAAAAATGCGTCCCGATACACCCCAGGAATATGAAAACATTCTGATCGAAAACATCAAGGGAAATGTCAATAGCATGTTGTTTATTAAACCTTGGACCCAATTTTTTGATTTGAAGGGCGAGAAAGATATTAAAATGTCGTATGCAAGAAATATTGTTTTGCGCAATATTGACCTAGATTGCGACATCGTATTTGATGTACTCAACTCGGAGCAATATGTACTGTCGGATTTTACATTTCAAAATCTGCATGTCCGCGCCGCCAAAGATCCCGTGATTCATAAGGAATATGTTAAAAACTTTGTCCTGAATCAGGTGACTGTTAACAATAAAAAGCAATAATATGCTTTACCAGCATGTTTTTGTGAATTAGGCCTACGATGATGAAGACAAAACTTATTCTTTTAATAGGAGCGCTGATCGGTTCTCTTGCTGTTTCAGGTCAACGCAAAATGGAGTTTTTGGATCGAGGAATGATCGGCCTAAAAACGACCGATAATTCTGTTTTCTTAAGCTGGCGTTTGCTTGGTACTGACGATTTTGATACAGCCTTCGCAATTTATAGAAAGGAAAGGAATGGTCAGCTGAAAAAACTGAACCCTTCACCTTTAGTGAAGGGAACTAACTTCGTGGACGATCATATCGATTTGAATCAAGATGTAACGTATATTCTCAATATAGTCGCTGGAGGAAAAGAGAAAGAAGTGGCTAAACTGACCTTACCAAAAGATCAAAAAGTACAGCAATACTTGGATATTCCTTTACGCACTCCTAAAGGCTATATGCCTGGGGATGTTTCCGTCGGCGATTTGGATGGTGATGGGACGTATGAACTTATTGTTCATCAGACTGGTGTTGGACACGACAATGCGCACAATGGCATAACTTCCGAACCTATATTGCAAGCATACAAACTGGACGGTACTTTTTTATGGGAAATTAATTTAGGTAAAAATATCCGTGAAGGGGCACATTACACCCAATTTATGGTTTATGACCTCGATAGTGATGGCCGTGCGGAGTTAGTCTGTAAAACGGCCGACGGTACTAAAGATGGACTGGGAAATGTTATTGGTGATGCACAGGCCGATTGGCGTGATACCGTATTAAATTCGCAGACAGTTGGTCGTATATTGAAAGGTCCTGAATACTTAACGGTATTTGATGGATTGACGGGAAAAGCCCTGAGTACGGTTGATTATCTGCCACAACGTGGAGAGCTAAGTTCATGGGGGGATACCAATGCCAATCGCAGTGATCGATTTTTAGCTTGTGTAGCCTATTTGGATGGCGTAAACCCGAGTGTTGTCATGACAAGAGGATATTACGAACGTACGGCCTTGGCAGCATGGGATTTTAAAGATAAAAAACTGATAAGCCGTTGGGTATTCGACAGCAAAGTTCGTAAAGATCCTTATTCTGGTCAGGGATATCACAATCTCACGGTTGCGGATGTAGACCAAGATGGCAAAGATGAAATTGTCTTTGGTTCGATGGTTATTGATGATCATGGAAAAGGTCTATATAGTACAGGGCTTGGGCATGGTGATGCTTTGCATGTCAGTGATTTGGATCCGGATAGACCCGGCCTAGAGATTTTTGGAATCCATGAACTGAAAGGTGGGCGGAAAGGGACTGGTGTGGCTTTATTGGATGCCAAAACCGGGGCAATTTTGTTTAAAAGTGCAATAGACCAAGATATTCCTCGCGGTGTTGCTGCAAATATAGATCCCGATCATAAAGGGGCGTATCTGTGGTGGCTGGGATCTAGAGATATGTACGATACCAAAGGTAATCGTGTAGGACCGGCTCCGAGATCGACCAATTTTCTGATTTGGTGGGATGCTGATTTGAGCCGTGAACTTTTAAACAGCAACTATATTGAAAAATATAAAAATGGAAAAACAGAACGAATCTTTACGGCGGTGGGAGCATCATCGATTAATGGAACTAAAAGTACGCCCAACCTGAGCGCGGATATCTTCGGTGATTGGCGGGAAGAATTGATCCTACGTTCAGATGATAATCAATATCTGCGTATCTATACAACAACGATCCCGACGGAAAAGCGTGTTTATACACTCATGCATGATCCACAATATCGCTTGAGTATAGCATGGCAGAATGTAGCCTATAATCAACCGCCACATACGGGGTATTACCTTGGTGTAAGTATGGATCGTCCGGTCAAACCGAATATTCAGTTGGTGAAGCCTGCCCGCACAAAATAGAAATTTAGACGCGTACGATTGGAATTGTTTGATTAAAAAAAATAGATAAGTTAGCAAATGAAGCATACAATAAAATGGATAGGGATGGCATTGGTAGCGGTTGTTTTAATATCCTTTGCAAAGCAGCAAAATAGACCCACGATTTATCTTATCGGTGATTCGACAGTTAAGAACAGCAATAAGGAATATTGGGGCTGGGGTACCTTGCTTCCTGAATTACTGGATACGACACGAGTCCGTGTGGACAATCATGCGATGGCGGGTCGGAGTACACGTACATTTGTTAAAGAGGGAAGATGGAGAAAAGTTGATTCTTTGTTCAAGCCTGGAGATTTTTTATTGATTCAGTTTGGTCATAACGAGGGAAGTAAACCTGATACCAGCAAACAAGGCTATCGAGGTGTGCTAAGGGGTATCGGTAAAGATTCTGTTGTTTTAGATTGGGGAAATGGGAAGAGGGAAACCGTGCACACTTATGGTGAAAACCTGCGTCTCTTTGTAATTGGAGCAAAGAAAAAGGGGGTAACACCGATTTTGTTATCCATGATTCCGCGCAACCAATGGGATGATCAAGGTAAAGTGAAGCGGGCCGACAAAGACTTTGGCTTGTGGGGTAAGCAGATTGCCGAAGAACAAGGCGTTCCTTTTCTGGATCTGAATAGTATTACCGCAGATAAATATGATCGCCTTGGACCAGAACTGGTAAAAACCAGTTTTTTTCCCGGTGACCATACACATACGAATAAAGACGGAGCGCGAGAAAATGCATGGTCTGTTATCGAAGGATTCCGTAGGATTAAAAGTCAGTTAGTACAATATATTAAATAGTAACGAAGATGAAATTGAAATTGCTGCCTTGGGCTGCGGTCCTTTTCGCTGTAATTAGCATGTCTTTTTTGGAAAAGCAGCACAAACTGAACTTGTTTATTATTGGTGACTCTACAGTAAAAAACGGACAGGGAAATGGCTCGAACGGACAGTGGGGCTGGGGAAGTTTTATAGGGGAGTATTTTAAATCCGATAAAATTAATGTCAAGAATCGTGCACTCGGGGGAACAAGCACAAGAACATTTTATAATAATCCAAAACTCTGGCAAAAAGTACTGGATAGCATTCAGCCTGGTGACTTTGTACTTATCCAGTTTGGGCATAATGATTCAAGTCCCATTGTGGACACGTTACGCGCTCGAGGAACGATAAAGGGAAATGGTGATGATTACCAAGAAGTGTATAATCCATTGCTGAAACAGCATGAAGTAGTCTATAGCTATGGTTTTTACTTGCGTAGGTTTGTAAAGAATATTCAGGATAAGGGAGCGATAGCAATTATCTGTTCACCCATTCCACGCAATGCTTGGGATGGAAATCAGGTTCGTAAATCGGATTATGCAATATGGGCTGAGGAAGCTGCCCAGCAGAGTGGTGCTTTCTTTATACCATTGCAGGATCTCGTGATTGCCCAGTATGAAACATTGGGAAAAAAGAAAGTAGAAACGGAATTTTTTGATCCTAAAGATGCGACCCATACAATAAAAGCCGGTGCTTTGCTGAATGCTAAACTCGTTGCTGAGCAATTGAAAAAACAAACCAAAATCGGATTAAAGAAATTTATGTAGTATGAAGAAATCTACCTTTCCTGTGGCGATCTTTTTTCTGTTGACACTACTTAAAGTGCATGCACAGCAACGGCCCAATATTGTGTTGATTCTGGCCGATGATATGGGCTATTCCGATTTGGGTTGCTTTGGTTCTGAAATTCAGACTCCAAATCTGGATAAAATGGCAAAGGAAGGGATTAAGATGACTAATTTTTATAATGCTTCGCGTTGTTGTCCATCGCGTGCTTCCCTATTGACCGGATTATATCCGCATCAGGCGGGAGTCGGCGATATGATGAACAAGCGTCCTTTTCCAGCCTATCAGGGTTATTTGAACAGAAATTCGGTCACATTGGCCGAACTATTGAAAAGCGCAGGTTATGGAACCTATATGGCTGGGAAGTGGCATGTTGGACAGGAAAAGGAAAATTGGCCCCGGCAGCGTGGATTTCAGCGCTACTATGGGCTAATTGATGGAGCAAACAGCTACTTTGAAAACCGGCCTTATCGCCCCAATCAAACATTAACGATAGCCTTGGACAATGAGGCGATCGTTCCGCCAAAAGATTACTATAGCTCGGATGCCTATACAGATTATGCAATGACTTTCATTGGTGAGCATTTAGAAACTAAAAAAGAGAATCCTTTTTTTCTATACCTCGCTTTTCAGGCTCCCCACTGGCCTATACATGCCAAACCTCAGGATATTGCAAAGTATCGGGGTAAATATATGGAAGGATGGGAGGCTATTCGTGAAAAGCGTTTTCAAAAACAGCAGCAGTTAGGGATATTGCCGCCTACGACCAAATTGTCACCAATTGATACAACATTGCGAAATTGGAATGATTGCAGTTGGGAAGAAAAAGTCAAATGGGACGAAAAGATGGCTGTCTACGCGGCGATGGTAGACGAATTGGATCAGAATGTTGGCAGACTGGTTGATTTCCTCCGATCGAAGGGGCAATTGGACAACACTGTTTTTATCTTTCTCTCTGATAACGGCGCGAGTAATGAAACGATAAGCAATGCTGGATTTACGGCAGAAATTAGAGCGGCTAACGAATTTCCTGCCAGTCACCCACGCTCTTTTACAGCTTATGGAGTTGAAGGTGCTGCAGTGAGCAATACGCCTTTCAAAAAGTTCAAGCATTGGGAGTTTGAGGGTGGGAATGCCACCGGATTTATCGCTTATGGACCGAAATTCCTACCAAGAGGGAAACAGTTTGATAGGCCAGCTCATTTGATCGATATCATGCCAACCTTAGCACAATGGTCAGGAGCAAGCTATCCTAAAACCTATGCAGGTAATACGATTCAACCGATGGAAGGATTGTCCTTGCTTCCACTATGGACAGCACAAAATGGGGATGTTAATAGGGAAATTTGTTTTGAGCATGAGGGCAACAAAGCTGTGCGCAAAGGAAAATGGAAACTTGTGTCTTCCTATCCTGAACACAGCTGGTATCTGTATGATTTAGAAAACGATCGGAGCGAAACGGTAGACTTGTCCACCACTTTTCCGAAAATATATCATGAAATGATTCAGGTCTATGAAAATTGGGCGAAAAGAGTCGGAGTGATACCATACGAACAACTTGTACAAAAAAAGGGAAATTCTCCTGATAAATAAATTATAAAGCAAACAAAGCATGAAACTATTTAATATTTATACGGCCACTTTGATGATTGCGTTTTTCCTTTCAGCATGTTCATCGACGAAGAAAGTTGTCGAACAGAAGCAGGAATTAACCGCTGTAGATGTACTTCAGTCGTTGCAGCTGACCAATCGTTATTTCATGAACAAATGGACAGACACCGGTAAACCGATCTATACCAACCGTTGGCGGCCGAGCAATATCTGGACCCGAGCCGTTTATTACGAAGGGCTCATGGCACTTTATCAGATTGATAAAAATAACGAATACTACAATTATGCTGTGGATTGGGGAAATAAACATGACTGGGGTATGCGCAACGGTTTGGAAACTCGAAATGCCGATGACCAAGCTTGTGGGCAGACCTACCTGGATCTCTATGAAATTGAAGCTAAGCCTGAGCGTATCCAAAAGATTAAAGCTAATATAGATTACATTATCAAATCTGGAAAAGTAGACGATTGGACCTGGATTGATGCCATACAAATGGCCATGCCAATTTATGCTAAACTGGGGGTAATGACGAAGGATCAAACTTACTTTGATTACATGTATAAAATGTATCATCATTCAAAAACGCAAGAAGGTGGAGGCCTGTATAATAAGGCGGATAAACTTTGGTGGCGCGATAAGGATTTTGTTCCTCCTTACAAGGAGCCGAATGGTGAGGATTGTTATTGGTCACGCGGCAATGGATGGGTTGTGGCAGCTTTGGTTAGGGTACTCTCTTTGATTCCGGAGAACGAAGCACATCGTGCCGAGTACATGTCGGATTATAAAGCTATGATGGAAGCACTTGTTCCTATTCAAAGACCGGATGGATTCTGGAATGTCAGTCTACACGATCCGACTAATTTTGGTGGGCGTGAAACTTCAGGCACTGCACTGTTTGTCTATGGTATGGCCTGGGGCATCAATAATGGTTTCCTAGATGCTAAAATATATCGACCTGTTGTAGAAAAGGCGTGGAAAGCAATGACAGCAGAAGCGGTACACCCTTCTGGTTTTTTGGGCTATTTACAAGGAACGGGAAAGGAACCTAAGGATGGTCAGCCGGTCAGTTTTTCAAGTCAGCCGGATTTTGAAGATTACGGTTTGGGTTGTTTCTTATTAGGTGGAACAGAAGTCTATAAAATGTTGGCAAGATAAGTACCCGCATACATCAGGTATTGGCTAATTAAGAATATTTGGCGATCATACAAAATAGTTCAGTACATAAACGAAATGGAGAAAATAGCATTTAAAATGAAATTGAAACCGGGCATGTCTGCGGAATACAAGCGGAGACATGATGCGATCTGGCCAGAATTAATAACCTTATTGCGCGAAAACGGGGTGTCTGATTATAGTATTTTTTTGGATGAGGAGACGGATACTTTATTTGCGGTTCAGTATTTAGCAGGACATTCGTCACAAGAGCTGGGTAAGGAAGTTATTGTTCAGCAATGGTGGGATTATATGCATGATATCATGGACGTAAATCCCGACCACTCCCCAGTGTCGATAAATTTGAAAAAGGTGTTTCACATGGATTAGGTTAATTTTAACATGAAGAAAATCTATATATCATTAGTGCTTGCCTGTAATCTTTTGGCTGTCGGTCGAACGATAGCGCAGGATCTATGGCCAGCAGTTACCAAAGAAATGAGACCTTGGACACGTTGGTGGTGGCTGGGTTCAGCTGTGGACCGGCCTAATCTCGAACGTGAATTAACCTTATTTAACAAAAGCGGATTTGGTGGCGTCGAGGTAACACCGATTTATGGTGCTAAAGGATTTGAATCCAACTACCTGAACTTTCTTTCACCACAATGGATGAATATGTTAGGTGTAACAACGGATAAGGCCAATGCCTTGGGAATGGGGGTAGACATTAATTTGGGTACGGGGTGGCCATTCGGGGGACCTCAAATCAAAGAAAAGGATGCCGCTGCCAAATTAATCCTGGATGAATTTGAACTGAAAAAAGGTGAAAGGATCACGTTTCCCCTAAAACCTAAGGATCCTAAACAGCATTATTTCTTTCTGCAGGCTTTACGGGCATTTAGAGCCGACAATAGTGAGATTAAACTGGATGATTATATTTCAAAGACAACTGGAACATGGGAAGCGCCTGCCGATATTCGTCTATTAGCGGTATTTTCTGGTAGAACGGGGCAGAAAGTCAAACGTGCCGCACCGGGGGGAGCGGGGTATACGCTCGATCACCTTGGACAGCAATCTGTCCTATCTTATTTCAATAGATTTACCGAAGCTTTTCAGGATAAACCATTGCATGTGCGTGCTTTTTTTAACGATAGCTACGAAGTATATGGGGCAAATTGGACGGATGAGTTTTTGCAATCATTCGAACGGATAAAAGGATACAAACTTCAAGATAACCTGCTAGATTTTGCGGGTAAAGGTAAGGATGAAGCTAAAACAGCAGGCCTTAAATCGGATTATCGTGAAGTTGTGAATGCACTGCTTGCCCAGAATTTCTTGATCCCATTTACGGATTTTGCCCATCGCTATCGTGCGATTTCAAAAAATCAAGCCCATGGATCTCCAGGAAATCTGATTGACTTGTATGCGGATACCGATATTGCGGAGTGTGAAACCTTTGGATCCAGCAGTTTCGATATTCCCGGATTAAGACGGGATACTGCTGATATCCGTAATGTGGACCCGGATCCCATGATGGCAAAATTTGCGACATCGGCGACAAATGTATACGGTAAAAAATATACTTCTTCGGAAACATTCACA
The DNA here is from genome assembly GCF_031455655.1 of Sphingobacterium sp. 2149. Taxonomy (NCBI): domain Bacteria; kingdom Pseudomonadati; phylum Bacteroidota; class Sphingobacteriia; order Sphingobacteriales; family Sphingobacteriaceae; genus Sphingobacterium; species Sphingobacterium sp. 2149. Next base: position 241,613 of record NZ_JAVDTD010000010.1, read on the forward strand.
TGGCTTACGGAACATTTTAAAACCTCCTTGTCACAAACGAAACCTGAAGTCGAACAACTATTCCTCGCTGGGGTGAATCATGTATTCTATCACGGGACAACCTATTCGCCGAAAAATGTACCTTTTCCGGGATGGTTGTTCTATGCTTCCGTTAATTTTGTTCCGCAAAACTCGTTCTGGGATCACCTTACTGGTTTGAATCAATATATTACGCGTGTGCAATCCATCCTTCAATCCAGCCGGGCCGACAATGAACTGCTGGTATATTGGCCCATTTATGATATTTGGAATAATGCCAAAGGAATGGATAAGGCACTAAAGGTTCATGATGTTGACGAATGGTTACATCCAACGCAATTTTATAAACAAAGTGTTCAGCTGCAGAAACGGGGGTATAGCTTTGATTTTGCAACTGATAAAATTTTGGCGGGAACTACAGTAAACGACGGAAAATTACAAACATCAAAGGATGCGATCCCGTATCGAGCAATTTATATACCTGCCTGTCATTATTTTTCAGAAGTGACCCTGCAGAAAATTCTGGAAATGGCCAACCAGGGAGCAACTATTATTTTCCAAAAATTACCACTGACCGTGCCTGGCTACGGCCAATTAGAACAACGCCGCACGCTGTTCAATAAATTAATTGCATCACTAGGGTTCGATAAACATAAGGCTAATCAGTATACAGCATTTGGAAAAGGAAAAATCTATTTGACTACAGATATTAATTCAGCCCTGGAAACCGAACAGATATTACCTGAACGGATTAATCAAACCGGGCTAAAGTTTTCAAGAAGAGTTGCCGGTAAGGATACCTATTATTATTTAGTCAATCACAGCGGACAGACCGTGGATCGCCATATCGCGCTGAATGTACAAGCGAAATATTATTCTTTATTGGATCCCCAGACTGGGCGGACCTATCAGTTGCCATCATCTGATGGAAAGATACGGGTGCAGATTCCATCGGGTTATTCCTGGATTGTCTTGGCCTCGGAGCAACAAGCCAGCGAACCTTTCCGCTATCAGGATGAGTTACACCAAGTGGCTCAATTGGACCGCGACTGGAAAGTGAATTTTATTGCCGGAGGACCTGTTTTACCAAAGGCTAAAAAGCTTGATCAGCTCTCTTCGTGGACCGAATGGGGCGATAAAGATGCTGTTAATTTTTCGGGTACAGCAAACTACGAGAAAACATTCTCTATCCATAAAGACTTGTCAAAATCATATCTACTCAAGCTTGGGCGTGTTGCGGAAAGTGCCAGAGTGTATATTAACGGAAAGGACGCCGGTGTGTTATGGTCAATTCCTTTTCAACAGGATATTACCCCATTATTGGTAAATGGCGAAAACAAGATTCGTATTGAAGTCGCCAACTTAATGGCCAACCGTATGAGCTATCTAGACCGCAAAAAAGTTACCTGGCGTAATTATCACGAAATCAATTTCGTCAATATCAATTATAAAGATTTTGATGCCAGTAACTGGGCGCCCATGGAAAGTGGGCTGATTGGGCCAGTGACCATTTGGAGTTATTAAATGAGAAACGATTGGATGTGTTCGTGCGAGCTTGTCTTTATCTGATTGATTTTTTGCGAGCATAAAAAGTGGTCAGTAGCTTTCGTGCGCATGGAAAGAGAAAAAGTTGTTACATTAATAGGCCTGTATAACTATAAAAAGCCCCTTAAATGGGGCTTTTTGCTTTCTAAAATAAACGGAGATACCTGCGAACCTGTAAGTTCAGGATAGTTAGTTTAAAGGGATGCTATAACTTCCTGTTACCAATATAAATCACAAGTAACAATTTAAACTTCAACCCATGAAAAATAGCTTACGATATGGTACCGTGGTAATGATCCAGTTGGCATTGACTCAGGTATTATATGCTCAAGAACTGCTGAAAGGAAAAGTTGTTGACGATAAAAGTCAGCCTATTAGCGGAGTGACTATCCGTGTGAACGGCAAAGGTAGTGGAACGACGAATAAAAATGGTGAATTTGGTATCGTGGCCAAGCCGGGGGATAAAGTTACCTTCACTTCGATAGAATACCTATCTAAAACCTTAATCGTATCCAACCGCTCTTTTTTGCAGGTAGACATGATATCCAAGCAAGAAGCTCTTGACGAAGTCGTTGTCATTGGCTATGGAACGCAAAAGCGGACTAATCTTATTGCACCCGTTTCAAAATTTAATGCTGAAAATCTCGATGAACGGCCTATTGCTCGCGTTGATCAAGCCTTGATCGGACAGATGTCTGGCGTACGGGTCAAGCAATCTACGGGTGTTCCCGGAAAGGGGTTAAGTGTACAGGTCAGGGGGTCGGGGTCTATTACTGCTGGTAGTGAGCCCTTGTATGTCATTGATGGTTTCCCATTGTCAACGGCCTCGCAAAATGGCTCCGGAAACTATGCCTCGGGAAATCCTTTGGACAATATGAACCCCAATGATATTGAATCTGTAGAGGTTTTAAAAGATGCATCTGCGGCTGCTATTTACGGATCCCGGGCAGCAAATGGCGTTGTCCTGATCACCACAAAGCGTGGAAAGAGCGGTCAGGCCAAACTGAGTCTCAATTCATACATTGGTATTTCCGAGGCTTATAAGAAATTGGATATGTTAAATGGTGAGGAGTGGATAGATAGAGCGGTGGAGATGATCAATGCGCAATGGGAAGCCTCGGGTACAGGAAGATTGGCAAGTCAAAGTAATGCGGAACGACGGAAGATACTGGGGCTCGCCGACGGGACATATAATACAGCTTACATGTATGATGACCGCTGGCTGGAGCCTGGACATCCCGGACTTTATCTCGTTAACTGGCAGGACGAAGCGTATCGAAAAGGAGTGATTCAAAATTACCAGGTTGCAGCGTCGGGAGCGACAGAATTTGTCAATTATTATGTCTCTGGGAATTATCTCAATCAGCAGGGTATTGTGAAAGGATTGGATTATAAAAACTATACTGCCAGGGCTAACGTTGAAGTGAAACCGAATAAGAAATTCGCATTCGGTTTAAACCTAGCACCTACTTATTCGATAGGAAATGACCCCGGGGTGGAAGGAAAGGATAATATCATGCATCAAATTTATTCGATGTCACCGGTTCAGGATCATCCTGCAGGAACAGTAAACGTTTTTGACAATGAAAAATATCCTTGGAGCACTTCAACAAATGATCCCATTGCTAAATTGAATTATTATATCGGGGAAAACAAAATTTCACGTTTACTGGGAACAGTTTATGGACAATACAATATTCTTGATAACTTCAATTTTAAGACTACGGTCAATTTGGATCAAACCGATAGCCGGAGCAATAGATTTCAGCCTTACACAGTTGGAGGAACTTTGGCTAACCGAACCAATAATCCGAATCAAGCGACCTACGGATCCAATAGTGTTTACCGAAAACAGACCTTTGTGAACGAAAACACCTTAAATTATCACCTCAATATTGACAAGCATGATGTTACTGCGCTGTTGGGACAAGCTTATAATTTTGATAAACTTGAAACTTCTTCCATCACCTCGCAGGGGGGGTATACCAATAGTTCTATAACAACGTTGAACGGCGCAGTTGCTACAGTGGCTTCAACAGGTGCAACACAAAGTGTCTTGCTCTCTTATTTTGGGCGTGTCCAATATGCCTATGATGGTAAGTATTTACTGTCTGGAAGTATTCGACGGGACGGCTCATCGCGTTTTGGATCCAATACCAAATGGGGTTGGTTCCCATCGTTATCCATGGGCTGGCGTCTTTCAGAGGAGAATTTTATGAAACCAATGGCCTTTATAAATGAGCTGAAATTACGCGGAAGTTATGGTGAATCTGGGAATAACAATATAGGTGATTACAGCAGTATTGCTTTATTGGGATTTTATAATTATTCGTTAAATGGTCTTTCGGCATCCGGGCAGGCGCCAAGCAATATTATTAATCCGGACCTAAAATGGGAAAAATCCCGGACTTATGATATTGGATTGGATTTTGGTCTCTTAGGCTCACGCATCACCGGTTCATTTGACTGGTATACACGCAAAAGCAGTGATTTATTATTAAATGTCCCTTCCATGCTGGCGACCGGTTTTTCTTCCTATTTGGATAATGCTGGTGAGGTGAAAAGTAAAGGCTGGGATTTTGAGATCACCTCCCATCAAATCAGAAAATCGGATTTTTCGTGGTCTACCTCTTTTAACATCAGTCATAATTCCAATAAGGTAACAAAACTTGATGGGGAGCAAAAAGAAATTTTAATTCCATCTTCGTTTGATATCCAACATAGCCTTTTGCGGATTGGTGAGCCAATGTATAGTATTTATGTCGTGAAACAAGATGGAATATTAAGTCAGGCGGATATTGATGCTGGGGCGGCATTGTATGGTAGCCAAAAGGCAGGTGATCCAAGGTATGTGGATGCCAACGGAGATGGTGTGATTGATGCGAATGACCGTATGATTGTGGGGCATCCAAACCCTAGCTATGTGTGGGGGATAACCAACAACTTTAAATATAAAAATTTTGACCTGAGTTTTATGTTCCAAGGCCAGAATGGAGGTCATATCTATTCCTTATTAGGAAGGGCATTGGGACGTACGGGCCAAGGATCGTCGGACAATGCACTTGGTTTTTATCGGGATAGATGGCGTTCAGAAGAGGAGCCTGGAGAAGGCCGTGTTGGAAAAGCTTATTCAACGTTTGGGCGGATTAAAAATACAGATTGGCTGTATTCCTCGGATTATTGGCGCCTACGCAATGTCACTCTTGGTTATAATATAAAAGACCTGAAATTGGGAAGTCAGTCCAAACTTAGTTTAGTCCGTTTATTCGTGACATTGGAAAATTTTTGGGGAAAGGACAAATATGACGGCGGTGTAAATCCCGAATCTTCAAATACAAATCTAAGCGGAAGCGCTGATTATCCCGAAGCGGGTGATTATGGTGGCCTGGCAATTCCAAAAACAGTAACATTTGGTTTAAACGTAAATTTCTAAAACAATGAAAAAATTGAGTATATTTTTGTTGATAGCGGGTCTATTGGGATCTTGCAAAATGGATCTGGACCAGCAGCCCATTTCGAACGCAACATCAGATACGTACTTTAAGACTAAGAATGATTTTGTTCAAGGATTGAATGCTATATATAATAGTACACGAGGATATCCAGACCGCTTAATGAATCTTTCGGAGACACGATCTGACAATTTGTACGCCGTTTCTGATGGTGGGGTACGAGATTGGGAAGGGATCAATAGTTTTCATAAAACAATTGCCAGTAACCCCTATGTAATAGAAGCTTGGCAAACAAATTTTAACGGTATCTTTCGTGTAAACAATTATTTAGAACAACTTGAGGCGAATGGAGCTACAGCCATCTCGGATGTGAATCTTCGTAATAGAATGGAAGGCGAAGCTCGATTTATGCGTGCATTTTTTTATTTTGATTTGATTCGATACTTCGGGAAAGTACCGCTGATTGACAAGGTGGTCTCTGCCAGTCAAGCTAAGAATATTGGGCGGAGCAACGTGGAGGAGCTATATGCCTTAATTATTGAAGATTTAAATAAGGCTATTAATGCCCTTCCAGCCCCCAGCGCCTATGCGGCTGTTGATAAAGGTCGTGTCAATAAATATGCTGCAAAAATGTTGCTGGGATTGGTTTACATGACGCGGTCAGGGCCCACTTTGGGTATTGAAGGTGCCGGTTTAAACAGCAATGAATGGGCGAAAGCCGTGGAGCAGTTCAACGAGGTAATCAATAGCAATGAATTTAGTTTGCTGACCAGCTATAATAGCATTTTTGATTATGGTAATGAGCGCAACAAGGAAGTGGTTTTTAATATTGAATATTCTAGCGGTGCTAATCCCGTTGTTGGGGCTACATTTCCTTGGGTACTTGTGCCTGACAATTGGTTCAATTCACTCGGTCTGGCCACGCAAGGAGGCCTCACGATTAGGCCAGTATCGGATGACTTGCTTCAATCGTATGATGCAAGCGATAGTCGGAGAACATTCAGTATTCAGCAAGGATATACCTATGGCAATGTTGCTGAAACAAGATCTTTTATTAAGAAATTTGTGGATGTTACTAAAGTGCCTGCAAATCGAATGGATTGGCCGATTAATTATATTGTATTTCGCTATAGTGATTTGCTGTTGCTAAAGGCGGAGTGTATATTGAATGGCGCCCCTGGGGCTATTCAAACGGATGTAGATGCGGTAGTCAATCAAATCCGAAAGCGCGCTGGATTGACAGCTGAGCTGACCAATGTCACTAAATCGCAGCTGATGGACGAAAGGAGACGGGAATTTGTTGGTGAAGGGCTGCGTTGGTTTGATCTTATCCGCAGCGGTAATGTGGAATCTGTCATGAAGGCTTGGATCACGAAAGGGGATGTCGCAAAGCAGATGTCAGATTTTCAAGTCAATTATGTGCTCTATCCAGTGCCACAATCCGAACTAGACAATAGTCCGGGCTTATATACACAGAATCCAGGCTATTAATAATTTTTATAATCAAACTCAACCTAACCTACCCGTTCTGAACGGGTAGGTTTTTTTTGTAAAAATAGGTTCAAATTCTTTCAGGAGTGTAGCGGTAAAATGCTGCTGCGTAGAGGTGAGCATTGAATCGCATGTAAACGGGGCTATCTAAACTTCTTGGGCAGCCCCGTTTTCTTTGGAAGCTTCCTTCAATGACAGGATTGAACAGGATGGTTATTACAACTCATACTTTTATTTTTAACCAACATTATAAGCCTGAGAGGAACCCTGAATATATTTTTAAGTCAGTAATGCCTATTAAGCAATAAAAAATCATACAACTTTTTTATTATCTCGTTGTAATGAAAATCGATTTTTACGGTCGAAGATCAATAAGGGAGAAAAGAAAATAATACCTAAATAATACTTTAATGATAAACTATTTAACAATTAGGTTTGATCATCATGTAAAGAAGTACATTTTTTTGCTGTTTACGGCAATGCTGTGTACATTAAATTTATTTGCTCAAACCGCTCGGACTGGAAAGGTAAAAGATGAAAAAGGTTCACCTATTCAAGGTGTGACTGTACAGTTAAAAGGTAAAGCCATGACGGCAAAGACCAATGTCGACGGTTCATTTGCCATCAGTGCATTGCCCTCGGATGTTTTGACCTTCAGAAGTCTTGGTTTTGAACCCCAGGAAATTCCTGCTGGTAGCCAAAACAACTTCAATATAGTTCTGGTACAGAAGATCGATGTCATGGACGAAGTCGTGGTGGTTGGTTACGGCACGATGAAAAAGAAAGATGTGACGGGTTCGATAGCGAGTGTGGGCGAAAAAGAACTTAAGGCAATGCCCGTAAAAGATGCATTGCAGGCCATGCAAGGTAAGGTTGCAGGGGTTGATATTACATCAAATCAACGGCCGGGAACAACTGGTAGCATAAAAATCAGGGGTGTAAGGTCGTTAAACGCCGATCAAGACCCTTTATATGTCGTTGATGGGATGGTATTGCAGGCCGGCGGAATTGACAATATCAATCCGAGCGACATAGAAACCATCGATGTTCTAAAAGATGCTTCCGCAACGGCTGTGTATGGTTCGCGTGGTGCCAATGGTGTGGTTTTGGTGACGACTAAGCAAGGCAAAAAAGGTCGTTTACAATTAAATTATGCAGGTACAGCGACATTCGAGAAGATGTATGATGTCACAGAATACATGGATGCTGCACAATGGTTGGATTATGCGCGCTTGGCGAAATTTGGAACAACAACACCTAGTTATACAAGTGACTTTTCAAAGTGGGGCTCTGTAGCAGCCTCCTGGGCAAATATCGCGAAAGGTTGGACCAATAATAATACGGTTTGGGATCCAAGCTTAGTAGGTAATTACGATTGGGCTGATGCTGGCCGTAAAAATGCCTTATCTACTGAACATACCTTAAGCGTCTCTGGTGGTGGCGAGAATTCAAAAGGTTATGGTTCATTTGGCTATTTAAAGCAAGATGCCACACAGCCAGGGCAAAAATTTAATCGCTATACCTCGAAAGTAAGTTTTGAAGCGACTCCGACGAAGTGGTTTACTATGGGTGCTTCACTAAATGTATTTTTCTCCGATCAAGATTATGGCTATAACTTTTCTAAATCGGTCACTGGAGCAGGTGATTACTACAACGCTTTACGAGGAATGTTGCCCTGGACAGTACCCTATGACGAGAATGGAAACTACCTGAGAAACCCTGCGGCAGGTGATATCAATATCATTAATCCAATTAATGAATTGGAATACAATACCAATCAACGGCAGACTTTTGGTGCGAATGGTAGTTTCTTTAGCCAATTGGATTTTGGACAGATTTATGAGCCATTAAAAGGTTTAAAATATCGTGTGCAATTTGGGCCGGAGTTTAGATATTATCGTGCGGGCTTGGCCAATGCGGCTGAAGGAATTAATGGTGACGGAAATAACGCAGTAAGGTTTTCGACAACTCGAAATCTTGCTTGGACCTTGGATCATTTGATCTACTACGATCGCGACTTCGGCACAGATCATCACTTGGGGATTACCTTATTACAGAGTTCATCGAAAAAAAATGTCGAAACAAGCGATATGCGTGCGACCGATGTGTATAGTGCAAATGAACTATGGTATAATATTAGTTCCGGAGGTTTTATCGGTAGCTACGGGACAGGCTTATCAGAACGACAAATGGAATCCTATATGGCTCGTGCAAACTATAGCTACAAGGACCGTTATATGTTAACTGCTTTTGTGCGATGGGATGGATCGTCGGTATTGGCTCCAGGGCATCAATGGAGTTCATTCCCCTCTGTAGCTGCTTCTTGGCGTATTGATCAAGAGGATTTTATGAAAAATTCATCTTACATCAATACTTTAAAATTACGCATGGGATTTGGTATCGTAGGAAACGAGGCAATATCTCCTTATCGAACTAAAGGCTTATTAACACAGAACTTTTACAATTGGAGTGCAACGAATTCAACGCCAGGCTATATTGCATCAGACCCTTCTGCAGCGTCTCCCCAATCCATGGCAAACCCTGAGTTGGGTTGGGAACGTACGACGCAATATAATATGGGAATAGATTATGGCTTTTTCAATAACCGCGTTAATGGAGCGCTGGATCTCTATAAGACACGAACCAATGATTTAATTATGTTGATGGGATTAAACCCTGTAACAGGATTTCCAAATACTTGGGCAAATATTGGGAAAACCGGTGGCTGGGGGATTGATTTACAATTGAATACTGTCAATATCAAACAGGATAATTTCCAGTGGAATACAACTTTAACTTGGTCCAAAGACAGGAGTAAAATTATCCAATTGCAAAACGGTCGTACGAGTGATATCAGCAACAAATGGTTTGTAGGTCAGGAAATTTCTGTTCCTTACGATCTAGTTTACGATGGTATTTGGAAGACTTCCGAAGCAGAAGAAGCTAAAAAATATGGTGCTAATCCTGGACAAATTCGTGTAAAAGATATTAGTGGTCCGGATGGTGTGCCTGATGGAAAAGTGGACAGAAACTATGATTCACAGATATTAGGTTCTTATCGTCCGAAATGGTCAGCAGGTATTATGAATACATTCACCTATAAAAACTTTGATTTATCTTTCTTTATTTTCTCCCGTTGGGGGCAAATGATTAATGCTGGTGCGGAGACCTTAGGCGGTCGTTTTATGATGCGTAAATTGGATTATTTTATTCCTGGGGTTCATGAAGATGCAGAATATTACCAACCAGGATCAAATGGAGAGGCGGCAGATCCGTGGAGTTCTTCCATGAATTACCGTGATGGCTCATTTATTAAGTTGCGGAATGTAAGTTTGGGCTATAATTTTCCGAAAACAAAATTAGCGAAGCTGGGGGTAAGTAACTTTAAAATCTATGCACAAATTATGAACCCGGCAATGTTGTATTCAAAAGTGGATTTCTTGGATCCGGATTTAGCAAGTTATAATAATAACACGACACAAGCTGGCTCAGCAATAACAACACGAGGTGCAGTAATTGGTGTAAACATTGGGTTTTAGACCGTAAAAAGATTAAAAAAGATTCTCATGAAAAATTATAAAATATTAATTGCTTTAATGCTTGGATCAGCGGGATTGCTGGGATTAAATGCTTGTAGTAAAGATTTTTTAAAAGAAGAGCAGATCACCACACCGACGACTGACTATTTTAAAACACAGGCAGGGTTGGATGATCTGGCGACAGGAGTTTACTCGAAGCTGAAATTTAAATATAATTATACCTGGGGCATGGCTCTGTTTAATTTAGGTGTTGACGAGTTTACGGATGCAAATAACCCCTCTCCGAGCTTCAATAGTTATAGTATGGATCTTAACCCAGCTGAATCAACCTATGGAGGAGCAAATATTCAGCCGGTGTTTGACAATATGTATAGCGGTATTGAATCGGCTAATACGCTGATTCAGAATGTACCGCTGTATTACGATAAATCCAACGCCAACTATAATACACGCTTAGGCGAGGGGTACTTTATGCGCGGATATTTTTACCTGCAACTGATTGTACAGTTTGGTGGTGTACCCTTGAAATTGACCCCAACGACAAAAGTAGAATCCTATTTCACAAGAGCTTCAGAGGATGCTTGTTTTGCGCAGGCCATTTCGGATCTGGAGCAGGCTTATGCTTTGCTGCCCGCTTCGGCCACAGAGTTTGGACGGGTGACCAAATCTGCCGCAGCACATTATGTTGCGAAGGCTAGATTGACTCGCGCGAGTGAGTTATATGCTTCCTGGAATTCAAAATATATCGCAGAAGATTTGGATGCGGTTATCAAATACGGAACGGAAGTCGTGGCGGCACATCCCCTGGTTGATGACTATGTAAAATTATGGGATTATCAAAAGGCGAATAGTGCCAATGAAAAAGTCTCTGAGGTTGTTCTTTCGGCACAGTTTTCGGACGATCAGGCAACCTGGGGACGTTATGGAAATCAGATCCATCTTTACTACCCTGCTGTTTATCAGGATTTAGGTGGAACAAGTCGAGACATATCGGGCGATCGTGAATTCTCCTATGCACGTACCACAAACTATACCTTAGATGTCTTTGACCGCGTTAATGATTCCCGTTTCTGGAAATCCTTTATTACGATGTATGGCGCCAATAATACCGCGAATGCACCTGTATGGACTGCCGCTAATGCATCTCTTGGACCAGAAGGAACTGTTGTTGGAGCGAAGCGATTCAAAGGTGGTGAGCTTGGGATTAAATACATTGTTAACAACGCTGGTGATACCCGCTACAAAGCAGTGGCCAGCGATGCAACAGGGGTGCTTAAAAATGGCGTGATGCAAAATACCCATACCTTTGTACGTTATTTTCAAGGAGAACCGCAAGCCTGGGTGGGAAAACATGGAAATAACGGTTACTATGGTGTACAGTCACGCTATGTGGCGCTTTCAAAGTTTAGAGACGGCTATCGGGTTAGTATCGCCTCAGCCAACGGTACCCGAGATGTGATTATGGCACGTTCGGCAGAAGACGTATTGATGGTGGCCGAAGCGTATATCCGCAAGGGTGAAGGCCAGTATGCCAATGCCATACAGTGGATCAATAAACTACGTAGCCGTGCCGGCTATAAAAATGGTGAAGACCGCGCGAAAAATGTCGATGGCGGACAAGCCTATAAGAATAATTCCTATGCGGTCGGTAAAGGAGGTGGTTTTTCCGCTGAAGGTGCAATCTACTGGGAAGGGAACTCTTATTACGAATCCAATAATGATATGACTAAAACAACGGTATCTTCGGAAACACAGATGCTGATCAATTCGGTCGCTGATATTTATAACTCAGCAGTAGATGCTCCAATCTACCAAAAATTGGGTGCGGCAAGCAATGCGCAGAAAATGATGGCTTTCCTGTTGAATGAGCGCACGCGTGAATTGTGTGGCGAACTCTACCGCTGGGAAGATCTGGCACGCACCAAAACCTTGGAATCGAGATGGAAGGCTTTCAATGATGGGTATGTACGGGGTAATACAGTGTTTAGTCCGAATACGCATTACTATCGGCCAATTCCGCAATCTTTCTTGGATGCAACCACCAATGAAAGTGGTGCTGCATTGACACCGGCCGAAAAACAGGCTATGCAGAATCCCGGATATTGATAATTTTTAAAATCAAACTCAACCTAACCTACCCGTTCTGAACGGGTAGGTTTTTTTTGTAAAAATGCATTCGGTTACAGGATAGCGCAGGATAGGTCCCTTCGCTAGTTTTCTTATCTTACAGCTTGATTCGCCTATCACTGCGAGTCTAATTAAACCAAATTGTAAATCAAGGGAAGGAAGTGTTAAATGGATAGAAGATTCTTCTTAAAATCAAATGCATTTTTGTGGATATCAACGTTGCTCCCTCTAGCTACATCGGGGCGAAAAGGCGGAATAGCGTCGTCCTATTTCACATTGAAACCGATTGGTCGCTCTTTACAATTACAGGATTATTTTATTTGGTGCTCATCTCCGATCTGGGGGGATGATGGTACGGTTCATCTTTTTTATTCACGTTGGCGAAAGGAAAAAGGGATGGGAGGCTGGATCAAAGGTTCAGAAATAGCGTACGCAGTCGCTGATTCTCCTTATGATACATTCCAACATAAGGATGTAGTTCTACAACCTCGGGAAGGATTTTGGGATAGTACAACCTGCCACAATCCACTGATAAAAAAGATAGCAGATACTTATTATCTTTTTTATATGGGAAACTCCAATGGCAAGACCGATACGAAGAGAATCGGCGTGGCAACCGCCAAAAGCCTTAATGGACCCTGGAAGCGGAGCGATAATCCTCTTTTGTTGCCTGGCCCGCAAGGAGCATGGGATGATCATTGTACGACAAATCCGGCTTTCTTACAAGGCGACGATGGTAAATATTGGCTCTACTATAAATCTTGGAATACCGCTGAATACGTACATGATAAAGGTTCTGTCCGGGGAAATCGAAAGTATGGATTGGCGAAAGCAGATCATCCCTTGGGGCCATACGTTAAAATCGCGGAGCATCCGGTGATTGATTTTTCTGACCGTCCCAACAATGCACAGCTTGAAGACGCTTTCGTTTGGAAGAAAAATGGAAAATATTTTTTAATCGCAAGAGATATGGGGTTCCATAATCACGAATGTGGATTGATCTTAACATCATCCAATGGCATTCATTGGTCCGAACCCCAAGTAGCATATTTAAATTTAGCTTCGTATATCGATGAAGCTTCTCCAGCAGCAAACTTGAAACGTTTTGGTCGACTTGAAAGACCGATGGTGCTGATGGATAAAATAACAGATGAACCGCGTTTCCTTTTTGGAGCCACACAGGGTGGTGCCGCCGGTACTTCAACAACATACGTTTTTGAGATCCTGTGAAGATATACCATCGTTTTGTAGACTTTGAGTAAGTAACAGCACAATGGTGCCCTTGTATCTTAAACATCGATGCCAGTGGGCTGGAGGTGCCCGCTCATATATTTAAGTATAACCAGAAACAATTATAAGTCAATGAAAAAGATTCTTAGTATGATTCTCGCAATTTTTGCCTGCGTAGCAGGTCAAGCGCAACAGACGACCTGGAGCAGTGCCCAGCAGCCCCTAAAAGAAATTGAACAGCTTAAAAAGATTATTGTGGCCCCCTCATTTAGAAATAAAGATTATTCCATCACCGATTTTGGGGCACTTGGAGATGGAAAGACAAAAAATACAGCAGCTTTTAAAGAAGCAATTGAAACGTGCAATAAGCAAGGTGGAGGACGGGTGGTGGTTCCTAAAGGGGTATACTTGACCGGTGCTATTTATTTGAAAAGCAATGTCAATCTTCATGTTAGTGAAGGCGCAACGATACTGTTCAGTAGAGATAGCGCAGATTACCCAATGGTATTCACACGTTGGGAAGGTATGGAATGTGTCAATTTTTCCCCATTCATCTATGCGTATAAAGAAGAAAACATTGCCATTACGGGAAAAGGATTGTTGGATGGAAATGCCGACAATGATCATTGGTGGTATTGGTGCGGTGCGAGAAAATATGGTTGGCATGAAGGCCGCCCTGGCGAACAAAAGCCTGCACGTGCAATTTTGCATCAGCAGATGGCCGACGAGATCGATCCGCAAAAAAGGGTATTTGGCGACGGAAATTTTCTCCGGCCCAATTTTGTACAACCTTATCTATGCAAAAATGTCTGGATTGCTGACGTGAAGTTAATTAATTCTCCGATGTGGAATCTCAATCCTGTCCTATGTGAGAATGTGTTGATTGAAGGAGTGAAAGTGGTGAGTCATGGACCTAATAATGATGGCTGTGATCCCGAAGCAAGTAAAAATGTATGGATCAGGAATTGCTATTTTGATACCGGCGATGATTGTATTGCCATTAAGTCTGGACGAGACGAAGATGGCCGCAATATTGGTCGACCTGCGGAGAATCATATCATCGAAAATTGTGAAATGAAAGATGGACATGGCGGTGTCGTTATCGGTAGCGAGATTGCCGGCGGAGCTAAAAATATCTACGCGCTTAACAATGTCATGGATAGTCCAAATCTAGATCGTGCCCTTCGGATAAAAACCAGTTCAAGTAGAGGCGGTACTATCGAAAATGTGTTTTTTTATAACACACAGGTGGGACAGTATAAAGAAGCTGCTGTGCGTTTTAATATGTTCTATGAAAAGCCCGGAAAACATATTCCGACGATTCGGAATATCTGGGTCGAAAACCTTCAGGTAAAAGGTGGTGGCAAGTATGCTGTGCTCTCCACGGCTTATGAATCTTCACCTGTCACTGATTTTACAATGGTGAATTGTAAAATTGAAGGTGTAAAAGAAGCCTATAAAGTAGATTACCTAAAGCATGTAACACTAAAGCATGTCATTGTTAATGGGAAGGAAATCAAGTCTTTCGATTAGCATAACCTATCCGTCACGAGAAAATTTAAAGTCCATTGGCCATGAAATAGCATGTTTGTCCTTAAAAAAGAAAGCTCAGCATCGCTAATGCATGAAATAATTATTGATATGATACGAAAGTGTTTGATTTTTTGTTGCTTTTCGATTGCCGTATTTTTACAGGAAACTCTTGCTCAATCCAAGCATTGGCAAGATAACGACCGCACGTTACATTATACCGAAGATCAGGGTGACTTTCTGCTGGTCAATGGGCGATATCGATTTAATCGCGCGCTTTATGGTAATAACCTCGCATCCCGCGTTGAAGCAGGAGATCTACCCGAATTCGCGTTATATATGCCAGGAATGGGCGGGAATCTGCAATTTGTGTTAGGCAACAAGCAACTGCGAAAAAAAATGATTGATGCCGATCATATAGAGACAAGATATCGACCTGGAGCGATGCACTATCGTATTCAAGATGCTTTATTAGGAAAGGGCTATATTGATATTACTGTCATGGCGCAGGCCAATGCTGAGGGGATGATCGTAAAACTACAGCCGAAAAACGTTAAATCTGATGTACAGCTGTATGCTATCTATGGGGGAGCGAGCGGACAAACATTCAGTAGAAATGGCGACATAGGCGCTGATCCTGAATCAGGGTTTTACCTTCTTCCAGCGTATTGTGAGCGTAACCACTATAGACTACACAAAAATAGTTTTGAGCTCAGGTATCAAAACAAGAAAAATGAGCCGCAGTTTATGCAAGGTAGTTTTTCCGATCTCTCAAAGCTGCGCGTGTCAGATGCTAAGGTTTTGGATGATCTTTCCAATCTGGCGAACCTGGAAAATAGGGGCAGCCCTATTCTTGTGGGAGAATATGATCTGACTGAAAAAACACATTATATTCAAATCGCTAAGGGTAAGCTTTCGGCCACGGAATTTTCTGAAAGCTCCATAGCGAAGATCTTTGAACAAGCAGAACAGAAAAGAGCTTCCTTAGCCGGTCGGGTCAAAATAAATACACCGGATCGCTTTATCAATAATTTGGGTGCAGCATTGTCGGTAGCTGCTGACGGTATTTGGGAATCGCCTACTTTTCTGCATGGTGCTGTGGCATGGCGTATGCGATTGAATGCCTGGCGGGGAGCTTATACAGCAGATGTGTTGGGCTGGCACGATAGGGCGAAAGAACACTTTTCGAGCTACGCCAATTCGCAGGTAATGGAACCAAGCTCCGGCCCCGTAGTGATGGATACCGCATTACACCTCGCACGACATTTGGAGAAAATGGGCACCTCCATGTTTTCCAGTGGCTATATTTCCCGCAATCCCAATAACAAGTCTGTCCCCCATCACTACGATATGAACTTGGTCTTTATCGATCAATTGTTATCGCATTTTAATTATACAGGAGATGTCGCTTATATCAAAGAGATGTGGCCTATCCTGACCCGGCATCTCAATTGGGAAAAGCGCAATTTTGATCGTGACAATGATGGCCTGTACGATGCCTATTGTGCGATCTGGGCCAGCGATGGATTGCAATATTCTGGTGGGGCTGTCACGCATACGACCGCTTATATGTATCGTGCGTATCAGATGATGGCCAAACTCGCAAAGGTTATCGGTGAAGATGCAAATCCCTATCAACAGGAAGCTAATAAGATTCAACAGGCATTAAAAAACCGACTTTGGCTAAAAGAAAAGGGATATTTCGCAGAATTTCAGGATGCGCTTGGCAATCAGCTTGTACACGAAAATCCGGGTTTGTGGACCATTTATCACGCCGCGGATGTGGCTATCCTAGATGATTTTGAAAGCTATCAAAACCTGCAATATGTAACTAATTATTTGCCAAAGATTCCTATTCGTGTCAAAGGACAAGAACAGCATGACCTATATACATTGCCTACGACGACATGGCAGCCCTATACCTGGTCCACCAATAATGTTGCTCTAGCCGAGAATTTACAAACGGCTCTTGCATACTGGCAGTCCGGACGGCCGGATGATGCGTATCAGCTTTGGAAGAGCAACCTTATAGAAAGCATGTATCATGGGATCAGTCCAGCCAACTTTCAGCAGCTTTCCCATTATGATGCATTTAGAGGCGAATTATACCGTGATTTTGCCGACCCTATTGGTGTGGCATCTCGTACCTTAGTCGAAGGATTATTTGGCGTGCATCCCCGTCTATTGGATAATGAATTATTTATTAAGCCTGGTTTTCCAGCGACATGGAATCATGCGCAGATCGAATTGCCGCAATGGAGTTACGCTTATAAAAAAGATAACACCACTATTACATTTCAAATTAACACGCGTTATGCAATGCCAGTAAAACTTACGTTGGAAGTTCCAGTAGATTTTACAGCGGTACGTGCCGTGAAGGTCAATGGAAAGGAAGCCAAGTGGTCGCTAAAATCTTCAGCTATTAATAGGCCATATGTCGTGATTGAATCTGACCCTGACAAAGATTTCGATATTTCAATCATTGGTGATGGTCAACTCGAAAGAATAGAAACCAAAAATGTAGAGCAAGCATTCACCGATCAATGGTCAGTCCCCTTAGCTGCTAATACCCAACTGTTGGAAAGCTTCGATCCTCAAGGTCTTATTGTAAACAGCATAGGGCAAAAATTTTCTTTCGTACAGCATGAGCGGTTAGGGACCTTTTTTGTGAAGCTTCAGCAGGGAGAGATGATTTGGTGGCAAGCCGTTGATATTCGGTTATTACCACCATTAAAAGCAACGATTGTAAAAAAGCATGTAGGTTATGGGTTAATCGTAGAAAATCGTTCCGTTCACCCGCAAGACCTCAAAATTGAGCATAACAGTTTCCAGGCTACCTTAAATTTAAAATCTAATGAAGCAAAAGAACTGCGGCTTCCAAGTAGTATCTTTTCGAAAGGAACAAACAACTTTTATCTGCGTGGGAAGACTTATCTTCAAAAAATAGATTATACCGATTGGACGATTAAGGATAAACCGAGTTTTTTGAAACAAAATTTATCAAATTATTACAATGCCCGTTTGACAGATATATTTCAACAGCAATATCTTTCGCCGCGACCAGAAGGTCCGACGTTGCAACTCCCTTGGCAAGGGATAGGCAATTGGTGCTATCCATTGACTATGGCAAATATAGATGACAGCGGAATCATGAAAAATGCGATGCAGGGGGATCTGTCCTACCTAGGTATTCCGTTTCAGCTAAATAACAATTCCAAAAATGTGATCTTTGTCAGTCAGTGGGATAATTATCCCACAAGCGTTAAGATACCTTTAACAGGTCAGGCCAGCAAAATGTATCTTCTGGTCTCCGGTTCAACAAATCCCATGCAATCACAGTTTGTCAACGCTACGATTAAGGTGAAATATAGCGACGGAACTGCAGATACCCTTGATCTGATCAACCCCGTAAACTGGTGGCCAATCGAACAGGACTATTTAGATGACAATCATGCTTTTGATCTCCCTGATGATCGTATTCCTTATCGAATCAGTTTAAAATCGGGCGAGCTGTATAAAGGAGGCACCTGGAAGCATTACACCGATATTAAAGGATATAGCAGCAGAGCCATTGAAGGCGGAGCGGCTACCTTATTGGATTTACCGCTAAACGTAAAAAAGACGCTCCAATCCGTAGAGCTTATTGCTGTAGCAAACGATGCGGTCATCGGTCTGATAAGTCTCACTTTAGTCCGATAGATAAATTAAGAAATATTAAAATGTACGCCGAAATTTCTAGTAGAAATCGTGCACTGGGGTAGCGTATATCTAAAAATACAATATAGATGAAAAAGAAGTTTAGTATTATTTTCACTTTCCTTATAAGTGCCTTAAATCCTATGTTGGTGTTAGCTCAGCAAGGGACTAAAATTAATCGAGAAAATGTCGTTAAGAGGCATAACGTCTCCAATCGTGCTATGGATACTTTAGCATCACTAACCGTGGGGAATGGTACCTTTGCCTATACGGTCGATGCTACAGGGATGCAATCTTTTCCGATCTATTACAAAAACGGAGTTTCTTTAGGAACACAGTCTGAGTGGGGTTGGGACGCATTTCCAAATACTAAGAACTATAAATTTGAGGAAACCTTACAATCTTACGACTTTAACAACGAAGGCCGGAGTGCAAAATATAGTGTGCAGCTGAAAGAGCCAGCGCGTAATGCCGGTGCAGTAAACTATTTCAGAGAAAACAAACATCGCCTGCAATTAGGGAACGTGGGGTTGGAGCTGTATCTAAAAAATGGCCAACGGGCTACGGTCAAGGATATTGAAGGCATTCGGCAGGAATTAAATCTCTGGACCGGTATTATTACCAGTGAATTTCGCATAGAGGGAGAGCCAATTGCCGTAAAAACGGCCGCATATCAAGGAAGTGACCGTATTGCTGTACATGTTGTTTCTCCATTAATCGCACAGCAAAGGCTTAAAATATTTATACAGTATCCGTATCCCAGCGGGAAATTTTTGGATGAAGGGACTAATTATAATCAGGCGGATAACCATCAAACCACCATCATCAATCAATCGTCAAATGGTGCAGTGATAAATCATCAGTTACAGGGCACAAGTTATGTTACAAAACTGAATTACTCCCAAGGAACCCTAAAAAATAAGGCTTCGCATTACTTTGTTTACCAACCCGCTAGTACACTGGGAGAGTTTGATTTTTCATTTGGGTTTGCAGAAACAAACAACGTTGACAAAGGTGAGTATGGGTTTACGGAAGCTGCTGCCGAAAGTACCGATACCTGGAAGCGTTTTTGGGAAAGCGGTGCTGCCGTTGATTTTGCAGGAAGTACAGATCCCAGAGCCAATGAATTAGAAAGAAGAGTGGTGCTTTCTCAATACCTGACAAAGGTACAGTGTGGTGGAAGCAATCCACCCCAAGAAACAGGTCTTACTTTTAATAGTTGGTATGGAAAGCCGCACACGGAAATGCATTGGTGGCATGCCGTACATTTTGCATTATGGGGGCGATCAGACATGATGGAAAAAACATTAGACTATTATTTTAGGACTTTTAAAAAGGCCAGGGCACTGGCCGAGCGGCAAGGCTATCAAGGCGTTCGATGGATTAAAATGTCTGACAACGATGGCCATGAAAGTCCCTCATCTGTAGCTGCTTTTTTAGTTTGGCAACAGCCACATATCATTTACATGACCGAATTGGCATACCGTGACAAAAAGAGCCTGGATGTCTTGAAAAAATACAAGAACTTGGTATTTGCAACGGCTGATTTTATGGCTGACTTTGCCCATTATGATCGGGTAACAGGTCGCTATAATATCGGAAAGGGAGTTATTCCGGCGCAAGAAGTATTTAAAGCTTCCGAAACACTGAACCCTACTTATGAGGTTGCTTATTGGGATTGGGCGCTTCGTATCGCCCAACAATGGAAGGAGCGTCTGGGAGAACCAAGGGTGGCAAAATGGGATGAAGTTATTGACAAATTAGCTCCCTTACCAATGAAAGACAACTGCTACCTGGCCACGGAAACTGCGCCCGATTCTTATACTTACGATCGATGGATGACAGACCATCCTGCGGTACTCGGTGCATTGGGCATGGTTCCTGAATCCGCGAAGCTAAATAAAGATGTGATGAAAAATACGCTGGATGTCATTTGGAAGAAATGGCATTGGGAAAAAACCTGGGGATGGGATTTCCCGATGACGGCCATGAATGCTGCTCGTCTAAATCTTCCCAATAAAGCACTTGATGCACTATTTATGAATGTCCAAACCAATACCTATCTCAAAAATGGTCATAATTACCAAGATGGACGGCTCAGAATCTATCTGCCCGGCAATGGCGGTGTGTTAACAACCGTTGCGATGATGCTTGAAGGTTGGGATGCGTCCACAGGTGATCTTCCTGGATTTCCAAAAGATGGTTCATGGGTTATAAAAAAAGAAGGATTTAAAAAAATGCCTTAATAGATGATATAGGAAATAAGAACGATGGCCAAAGGATAGTGTCCCCTTTGAAAAGCACCGATAGCCTCTGAGTATCAATGTGTCGTTTGGACATATAGCAGTACAGTGCAGGATGATGAAACCGGTTGCATTGTGTAATATTGAATCAACCAATATGATACAATTATAAACCCAAAAGCTAACGCGAGTTGGCTTGAAAATTCATTATTATGAAAAGAAGGTGTCTATTTTCTTTTGGCGCTTTGGCTATGATATTTATTTCTTGCGCTAAAGAAGGGCTTATTTCAAAGCTGGACTGGATTGAATGGATAGCGCACAATGCCACAGCAGACGGTTCTGCATTAGTAGCTTTCCCTGGAGCAGAGGGCTTCGGCCGTTTTGCGAAAGGCGCAAGAGCAGCAATCACGCCAAGCGTCTACTTTGTGACGAATCTGAATGACAGCGGACCAGGCTCTTTTCGGGATGCAGTCAGCAAACCAGGACGTTTCGTTTTATTCAAGGTTGCTGGGATTGTTTACCTCAAATCGAATGTATCCATTGCAGCACATACGACAATTGCAGGTCACACCGCTCCAGGACAGGGCATTGTACTCTATGGAAGAAAGGTCTCTTTTACAGGATCAAATGAAACGATAGCACGTTTTCTTCGCATTAGGCTTGGAGCCAATGCAGGGGCAGGAAAAAATGATGATGCTTCTGGTATTGCAAATGGAAAAAATATCATGCTCGATCATATGTCTTTCTCTTGGGGCTTAGATGAGGTATTTTCTATTAATTGGGATAATAAAGGAAATGAACCGGATAGTATCACCATTCAAAATTCGATTATTGGTCAAGGCCTGCAGCGCCATAATCATTCCGCTGGCGGATTGATACAGACTAGTGGAAAAATATCGATTATCAGATCCCTTTATCATAGTAACAAAACTAGAAATCCAAAAGTCAAAGGAGTCAACGAATTTGTGAACAATGTTGTCTATAACTTTGGGAATGCAAATACAACCTATCCGGATCATGCAATATCTGCCGATGCCTATATTCTAGGAGGAGAATCCTCCGGGGAGTCTAATGTGACCATATTGAACAATTATTTTGTTGGTGGGCCGTCAACACCCAAGACCAAAACAACTCCCTTCTCGCGAGGAAACGGCAACTTTAACCTCTATCAGTCGGGTAATTACTTTGATAACAATCAAAATGGAATATTGGACGGGCAACGCATTGAAGCGAATGAAATCTGGTACCCGGGCATTGCCGCAGAGAATTTTAAAACCATCGACGTTTACACGGCCTATCCCTCTGTGAGACCAAAATTAAGTGCCAAAGATGCCTATACCTACCTGATCAATAACGTCGGTGCCATATTGCCCCAAAGA
The DNA here is from genome assembly GCF_031455655.1 of Sphingobacterium sp. 2149. Lineage (NCBI taxonomy): Bacteria > Pseudomonadati > Bacteroidota > Sphingobacteriia > Sphingobacteriales > Sphingobacteriaceae > Sphingobacterium > Sphingobacterium sp. 2149. Next base: position 263,863 of record NZ_JAVDTD010000010.1, read on the forward strand.
GACCAAGTAGATGCTTTTTTAGTCACTGAGCTACAAAGTAAAGGAACTTTGGGATTTTATACCTATCGGGAATCTGACCTTCCCCTGGAAAATGGCGGTTTAGGTTATTATGAGAGCGCAGATATCCCGTTGGATTCGGATGGAGATGGAATACCGGATGAATGGGAGGAAAAGTTAAAGCTGGACAAAAACAATCGTGCGGATGCACTGCAATTAAGTACTCAGCAGTTGTTCAAAGGTTATCTCAATCTCGAAGCCTATTTGATCCTGCTTGCTCAGAAATAAATATAGTTTAGTTCCCGATCATCAAACTCCAATTATAAACCAATGCCAGTATTAACAAATTGGCACATTTAATTTTTATGAAAAGACTATTCATCTATGTTATTAGTGTCTTTTTAGCCTGTACATATTCCTGCTCCAAAAAGGAACTTGTATCGCACTATGAGAGACCAGATTGGCTGAAAGGCAATGTGTGGGAGGTTTTGGACAATCGCAAAGAATTTACCATTTTTTTAAAAGCGGTTGAACGTGCTGGTTTTAAAGAAATATTGAATGGCAAAACAATTGTATCTGTCTTTGCGCCCAGCGACCCTGTGTTTTTAAGCTATCTGAAGGATAGAAACCTGGCCTCGATAGATCAAATCCCAATCCACGAACTAAAAAAAATGATCGGTTACCATCTGATCTATTATTCGTACGATAAAAATAGACTGATGAATTATCAACCGCAGGGGAGTCAAAATCTGCAACCAGCTTTTGCAGGACTGTATTACAAACACCGCAGCAGAAGTCAAGATTCCATCAGTGAAGAAATGGATGTAACCGATGGAATTGTCAAAAAAGTATATCATAAAGACAGGTTTGTTCCAGTTCTTTCTGCGACCCATTTTCAAACTAAAGGAATTGATGCAAAGCAGAATTATGAATATTTTTTTGGAGCAGATAGCTGGTCAGGAACAACTGGTTTTAATGTCTCGAATGCAGGAATTACGGAATATGATATTCCTGCAGATAATGGTTATGTGTATGTGATCGATCAGGTAATTGCGCCCTTACCTACTGTTTATGAACGATTGGATCATAGTACAGCCTACAAGGATTTCTTGGCTGTTTACGACCGTTTTCGAACTTACACGTATGATGAACAGGCGAGTATGAATTATGCAGCTGCAGGAGAGTCCTTATTTTTAGTTCACCATGGTGCTTTACCTGCGATTGCTTCGGAATGGTCATATAATGGTGAGTCAGGTACTCCAGACTATGCCAATCTTGGCGATCTTTCCTATAAAGCGTTTAATGTATTTGCGCCCAATAATCAAGCATTGTCGACTTTCTTTAATCAATATTTTAAATCATATTATCCGTCGATGAAGGAGGTAGATATGTTGCCTTTGGCAATGATGCTACGTAACCACGTATACGCTGGAAATATAGTCTTTCCTGCTGAGATCGGTAAGAATCCCGATATCAAAACAGTCGATGGAATTCCTATTGTTTTCAATACTCAGTCGGACGTAGGAGATAAAGCGATTGCCTCTAATGGAACATTCTATGGGTTAAATAAAGTGTTAATTCCGGAAGCTTTTAATAGTGTGACTGGCCCCGTGTTGGTCAATCCAAAATACAAAATTTTCATGTATATGCTCCATAACTCGGGTATGTTCAAAACACTCACGAGCAAAGATATACGTTACACACTGTTGATTCCTTCCGATGAAGAAATACTAAGTACGCTTTATGGCGATAGTTATATCTTCTGGAATGAAGGTAACCCCTTTGTATTTGGAGACGAAGAAGTCCAAATTCAAAATAACGACGGTGTTAAGGTGGCAATGTCGCAACGGCAACAGGAACTTTTTGTTTCGGACCATATTGTATATGATGATATCACAAGTTTATCTGCTGCCAAAGTTTACCGCACCCGGAATCCATACAACTATATCTTCACGAAAAATGGCAACTTATATTCAACAACGACATACAATAGCAACGAGCCTGTGTCTGTGTTGCCACTTGCAGGCAATTGGTATAATGGGAAAAGTTATGAAGTAGCGCAAACGCTACTGGGTGAAACGCGGACTATTAAGTTTACACTGATTGGCGCTGAAACAAGTAGCAATCCGCTAAATAAATATGCCGAATTTTCGAAGTTATTGGCTAAAGCAGGGATGATAGATGCAGGCAGCTCGCTGTCCTTTCTTTTTGGCAATCGTTTTATTCTGTTCGCCCCGGATAATGCCACAGTGTTGTCGGGCCTAGCTGCGGGCCTGATTCCAACAGAGAAGACAGCCTTGGCAGAATATCTTAAATCTTATTTTGTTTCCGTATCCGACAATTCTATTGGCGATTATCCTTTCCCCGGTTTCGGTGTTCAGGGAACCTGGAATACCACACGAAGAACAGGGTATAACCTTTATCGGCAAATTACCCTAATGGATTATGGGACGGGACTGAGTTTGGAAGATTCAGATGGGACGCACATTTCAATCGTAGACTATCTGCCACAAGTATTTAATGATGGAGCTGTCTATCATATCAACAAACTTTTAAAGCCATAAGCATGGTTTCATTCGCGTTGATTCATTACCATAAACTAAAATTCATGAAGCTAAATATATTTTTAATCATTACCTGGATTGCTTTTGTACTGCCTGCTTATGGGCAGCGTGCAAAAGTCTTGACCGGTACTGTCCAAAGCGGACCAAACGCGCCTTTGGCAGCGGCTTCCGTCTATATCGAAAACAAAGATAATCGGAGTTTGATGGGCGCTTCAACAGACAATTTAGGTCAATTCACCATTGGAGTTCCCGCCGGTGAAGGCCTAACTATTGTCGCTGCCTGTATAGGTTATAAGACCACAAAAATTCCATTTAACGGGCAGAGCACTGTAATCATCAAGCTCGTTAAAGACGATCGTATGATTGACGAGGTTGTCGTTACAGGAGAGAAGGCCAATACAAAGAATAGCATGGGAATTAACTACCGCAATCAGGTTTCGGCGACAGAACGCTTTGACATGAAAGAGTTGGAAGCACTGCCTTTTGCTTCTATTGAAAGTGGGCTACAAGGTCGGCTGGCGAATGTGGATATCGTGTCTAGCGCAGACCCCGGTGCAAGAAGCTCTATCCGGATTAGAGGGACATCCTCGTTGAATGGTAATTCAGAACCCTTAATCGTTGTTGATGGTGTTCCTTATCCTACCTCCATAGGTAGCGACTTTAATTTTTCCACCGCTAACGACGAAGATTTTGGTGGCCTAGTGAATATATCTCCTAACGATATCGAATCCATCGAAGTGTTAAAAGACGCCGCGGCTACAGCGATTTGGGGCTCTAAAGGCGCAAACGGCGTTTTACTCTTTACCACGAAAAAAGGACGTAAGGGTAAAACCCAATTTGCATTGTCCAGCAAATTGGATGTTAAGCGCGAAGCAGAAACAATCCCCATGTTAAATGGAGGACAATACGTCGCACTGGTACAGGATGCCATTTGGAATTCAGTGAATGATCTGGGCTATACTTCCGCGTTACCATACCTCAATTTACTCTATAATACGAACGAAATTAAATATGATCCATCATGGGTCTATTTTAATGAGTATAATCAAAATACCAACTGGCTTGAACAAGTGACCCAAGTGGGACATTTCGAAGATAATTCTCTTTCGATTAGTGGCGGAGGAGATAAAGCCACCTACAGGCTGTCGCTAGGTTTTTTAAATGATGTGGGAACGACAAAAGGAACCAAACTGAATCGCTATAATTCACTGTTGAGTCTCAATTATAAATTCTCTAACAAGTTTAATGTTAATGCTGATATGTCCTATTCCATTAGTGATCGGAAGAATTTTTGGACGGGTGAAGATGTGAGTACGCCAAGAGGTATGGCAATGACAAAAATGCCAAATATGAGTCCTTACGTCATCGGAGAGGATGGTCAGTATACAGATCAATATTTTACGCCAAGGATCAACTTTCAGGGTTCATTTGGCGACAATCAAATGTTCAATCCAGTAGCGATGGTGAATGAATCAATCAATAATACTGTCGGCGAGCAAGCAAGGGTCGTCTTTCGAGGGATCTATACTATTATTCCAGCGCTTCAATATATTGGTACAGTTGGATTTGATACCAGGTCAACAAAAAATCGAAAATATTTGCCGCAGGCTGTTACCGGAGTTATCTGGACCGACCCGTTCTTCAATAGGGGATCGGATATGCTGTCAGATGAGTTATACCTAAACACCGAGAATAAATTTATATTCAATAAAAAGATAAAAGAGCATAGCATTGTTGCTACGGGCTTATTGCAGACAAATGAAGCACGAAAGTTTAGCTATGCCAGTGAGACATCAGGCAACGCATCATCATCTTTAAGTGATCCAACCGCCGGCGGCGCCGTCGTGAATATGGGGTCGGGAAATTCTAAAACACGGAATATCGGTGCGATTTCCAGTTTGCATTACGCATATAAGGATCGTTATATCGTCAGTGGTACATACCGTTGGGAGGCCAACTCCAGTCTCTCGGCACAACATCGCTGGAAAGGGTTTCCTTCAATTGGCGCTGCCTGGCATCTCGGTGACGAAGAATTTATTAAAAAACTTGGTCTTATCAGTACGGCGAAACTTCGTTTTAGCTGGGGGAAAAGTGGAAATGCCCCTTCGGGCGCTTTCACCTATTTGGGCACGTTTCAGCCGCTCACGCCAGGTTATATTGATATGACTGCTGTGGGACCAGTATCCATTCAATTGGATAATCTTAAATGGGAGACGATAACCCAAACTGATTTTGGTGTCGATCTCTCTTTCTTTAAAAATAGACTTCAATTTACGGGTGAGTTATATAATCGGGTGACCACAGACCTCCTACAAAAGGACGTGACATTACCTTCATCCACTGGTTTTGGTAAAATGCGGTACTACAATTCTGGCAAATTAGCCAATAAAGGCTGGGAATTGATTTTCAATGCTGAGGCAATCCGCTCCAAGGATTTTGGTCTCTCTGTTAATCTGAATGTGTCACGTAATAGAAATGAAGTTATTGTACTTCCCGATAACATGCAATTTGAGAACTACAACTTCGGTAATGGCAAATATGCGCATAAAATTATCGAAGGCAATCCAGTAGGCTCATTTTACGGCTACCATTATCTCGGTGTATATCAGAACGAACAAGACACCTATGCCAAAGACCTGGACGGAAAAGTAATGTACGACCTACAGGGGCAACCTGTCTATATGGTAAATGGCAACAGGCGGGTATTTGCCGGCGATGCCAAATATCAGGATATCGACGGGAATGGTGTGATTAATCAATATGACATTGTCTATTTAGGAAATGCAATGCCCTTATTTACAATGGGGGGCGGGATAAACCTGCGTTACAAAGCTTTTGCGCTAAGTACTTTTTTGCACGGTAGATTTGGCCAAAAAGTAGTCAATCAGGTACGGATCAATACGGAGAATATGTATGGTACAGCTAACCAAAGTACCGCTGTACTTGGAAGGTGGCGCCAAGAGGGAGATGTTACAGATATACCACGGGCGCTATATGGTGAAGGTTACAATTACTTAGGGTCGGACCGCTTTGTGGAGGATGCATCTTTTGTTAGGTTAAAAATGATCTCTCTCAAATATGCACTTCCTAAAAAAGTAATCGAAAGATGGGGATTGACCCGCTGTGAAATATTTACGACGGTTCAGGATGTCTTTACGTGGACTGATTATTCTGGTCAAGATCCAGAAGTCTCCCTCTCAAGTAATATTTATATGCTGAGCCAGGATAATGCAAGTACGCCACGTCCAAGACGCTTTGCCTTGGGGGTAAATGTAAACTTTTAAAAAAAGGAAGTGATGAAAATATGCTATAAATTAATGATGCTGTGTCTATTGTTGCCAGCGGCATCTTGTCAGAAATGGCTTGATCTCAAACCACAGAATGAACAGGTCAGTGATGCTTACTGGACCAATAAAGCTGAAGTAGAAGCTGTATTAGGTGCGGCCTATGTAAAATTACAAGGTGCTGTTAAAACAATGCTAGTATGGGGCGAAGGCCGGGGAAATACACTGAGCTTAGGTGGATATGTTGATGTCGATCTTTTAAGGTTAAAAAGCTTCTCGCTTTTGCCGACAAACAATTATGCAAAATGGGGTGAATTTTATCAGATTATCAATTATGCCAATATGGTGATAAAGTATGCCCCTGCTGTTGTTGAAAAAGATCCAGCGTTTAATCAAGCGACTATGGCATCTTTTTTATCGGAGGCTTATTTTTTGCGAGCACTCAGTTATTTCTACATCGTTAGGACTTTTGGCGAGGCACCATTGATCCTAGAACCCTATATGGACGATCAGCAAGCATACGAATTGTCAAAATCGTCCAAAGCTCAGCTCTTTGATCAGATTGTGCAGGATCTGACGGTTGCGTCAAACAACGGCAAGGAGATCTGGCCAACGGTTTGGGAAACCAAAGGGCGTTCCACAAAATGGGCTATACAAGCGCTGCTGGCCGATGTCTACCTCTGGCTGGGAAAATATGATGAGGCGATAATCGCCTGTAATGCCATATTGCAGTCAGGAAAGTACGGGCTCTTGCAGGGAACAGTCAATAATAAGAATAATTGGTTCAGTATTTTTAATCCCGGAAATTCCAACGAGGCGATTTTTGAAATCCAATTTGATTATACCAAGAATCAAACAAATAAATTGATGGAAATATTTGGCTCCAACTATAATTGGATCATATCCAACTATTGTGTGTCGCTATTTACAGAAAATGCCGAAGATATCCGCGGCGCAGGGGCATCCTACGAAACGGTTGCCTACAAGCTTTGGAAATATTTAGGGGCAGAAGGAAATACAACGATTCCTAGACCCTATAGTGATCAAAATTGGATCATTTATCGGATGGCGGATATTTACCTGATGAAGGCCGAAGCATTGATTATGAAAGGAGAAAGTTACTACCCACAAGCGGTAGAATTGATCACTACGATTCGGTCAAGGGCCTCAATTTCCCGCCCGCTCGAAGCAGGGAGTACCGAATTGGATATATTGAAAGCATTAATGGATGAGCGTGCACGGGAGTTTGTGGGAGAAGGAAAACGTTGGTTTGATCTATTGCGTGTGGCGCAACGAGATCAATATAAATATAAAGAATATTTGATCGAACAAGTATTACTCGGCGTATCAGGAGCCTCAACACCTGTGATTAGATCCCTATTGCTCAATGAGAATGCGCACTATTTGCCAATACATGCCGATGAATTGAAGTATAATAAATTGCTTGTGCAGAACCCGTATTATGAAAACCTAAATTAATGCAAAAATGAAAAAGAATCTTATTCCTCTTTCTAACCTTGTGCTGCTTTTTATTGGATTATTTTCAATCCTACTCTCCTCCTGTAAAGATGATTTCGAAAATAGTACCTATTCAGCGTATGAAGATTTACCCATGGCTGCATACCTTAAAAATCAGCCCGAAAAATATGATCTATGGGTCAAAATCCTCGAGAAAGCAGATTTGTACAATACATTAAATATTAATACCATATACACGCTCTTTGCTCCAGTCAACGATGGTGTCGAACGATATCTCAAAAAAGTGAATCTGACTTCGGTTGATCAGATGACAAAAGACGATGCTAACTATTTGGTGCGTTATCATCTTGTTCCAAATGTTTCAATTGACCTCGGTCAGTTTCAAAGTGGGGCAATCTCAGATTTAAATGCTACCGATGATAATCTTTTTGTGGAGTTCAAAGATGGTGGATTGGATCAGATCTATTTGAATGGGCTATCGCGATTTAATGCTTTCGATATTAAGGTAACTAATGGAATTATCCATAGCGTAGACGATGTTTTGGAACCTCTTACAGCGACTATATTGGATCGATTGAAGGATCAAAAATATAGCATATTTCATGATCTGGCCGTGGCAACCGGATATGACGTGCGATTAAATACCGTCTACACAGCAGGCACAGACCCGGATGGAAATCCAATTCAACAGCGATTCAAATATACGGCATTTGCGGTAAGTGATGCTGTTTACCTGAAAGAAGGCATTCATACGCTAGCAGAGCTATTGAATAAACTGGGCGCATCAGGATCAGACCTGAAATCGACAAGCAATCTTGCTAACCGTTACATGGCTTACCACCTATTGGCGCAGCAGCGCTCTTTTGCCGATTTAGGTAAATTCCCCGCTGGCGCGACAAAAATGAATTTGGAAACCATGGCCCAATACGAATTGATAAAAATTAGCGAAGGAGGAGAAGGTTTGGTTATTAATACCGATGAACGTGTCGGCAGTGCTATTCATTTTAATGAAATCAATATCCCCTGCAAAAATGGTGTATTGCACGATATTAGCCATTGGATGCCAATTTTCGTTCCAGAGCAGGTCAAGGTTATTTGGGAGTTTACAGACTACCCAGATATTGCCGCCAATGTTACCCAATACAGAAACCCGAGCCTTGGAGCGCAATACAATAAAATCTTTGTGGCCAACGAGCTGACGAGTATTACATGGCGGGCGCAACCAGAGACCAAGTCAAATGTATTGATTTATCGTAACAACAGGAGTGCGGACGGTATTTGGTATACCGGTCCGCTGAATTACGATCATTTACGTGTAGAATTGGGCGAATCGGGATGGATTCAGATGCGAAGCCCCACTATTGTAAAGGGAAAATACAAAGTCAAATTGACGTGGCCTAGTACTAAATATGCTTCAAATACAGGAATTTGTGCCTTTGTATTGGATAATGAAATGCTGTATCCCCGGTTGGTGATGTCCAATACCAGCTCCGACAAAATGATGACGCAGGATTTAGGAACCGTGGAATTTAGGGAAACAACAGACCATACCCTCCGCATACTATCACTGGATGGTAAGTTGCTGACGTTAGATTACATCCAGTTCGACCCGATTAATTGACCCAAATAAATGAGATCTAATTATACACACATGAAAAACGTTGTAGGAATTCTCCTGTTCATGCTTGTTGCAGTAACAGGATGTAAAAAGAATTGGAATGAGCACTACGAGGAACAAGAATCCATATCGCAATTAGATTTGTTAGCTTATCTTAAAACTCAACCACAATACAGCCTATTTGTCTCAAAACTGGAAGAATATGGGATTGCTGAGGAGCTGACCCGCGATCAAGAATTAACCATATGGGCGGTACCTAATGATCAGATGGCAGCCTTTGAATCATCCACAGAAGATAAAATCTCGATCTTAAAGTATCATATTAATAACCTCAAATATGACAGTGGAAAACTTAAAGATGGTTTAAAATTAATTACTTTAAATGGGAAGTATCTGATGGTTTCACGGAAGGATAATCAGGCATATGTTGGTGACGCCAAACTGATTAAGGCCAATCAATTTTGTAAAAACGGGGTGGTGCATGAAATTGATCTGTTGCTGAAGCCGGACGTTAGCATTTATGATTATCTCCGTGGTCTGGGGAATGACTATTCGATCATTCGAGATAGCGTTCTCGCCATGAATGATACGATTTTTGATTTGTCAAATAGTGTTCCCATAGGGGTAGATCCAACTGGGAACACGTTATACGACTCCGTATTTACCATTACAAATCCAATATTTGAAAAGGCGAACATCCGCTCTGAGTTTGCAAATGTTACGATGTTCCTTCCTGCTAATCAGGTTATTAAAAATTGTTTTGATGATTTACAGCGTCTCTATAATCAATTTGGAAAGAAGTTTTTGAGAGAAGACTCCTTAATCGCCTATACATGGATCAAAGAGGCTATTTTTTATAATGAAATTATAACTGACTATGGCACAAAGGATCTGACGTCCGCCTTTAATCGCTTATGGAAGCCAGGTATACAACTGGTAGATCCGCAATATAAACGCATGAGTAACGGTAGAATCTTTAACGTAACCAAATTAAAAATTCCCAATAATGTCCATATTCAAATGATAAAGCAGTTGTTTCATTATTATGAATATGTACCTGAAAATGAAAAGGCAAACCTGTTTGGCCTCGCCAATGTGACCGCTATAGAACCAAAGGACAGGGATAAGGTAAGTTTTCCTACATTGGGGATCGAGCTTACCTACCGAACCCTTCTCATACGGGGAGATATAGCTGACAATAAGCCTGCATCAATCAATTTTACTCCGATTATGTTAGAGCGGAAGCCAGATGGTTCAACAGGTTATAAAGTCGTGGAAGTTCCACCAGGAGAATATAATCTGTATATGGGATTTTTGGCCAAAAACCATCCATTTGTGAATATCTACGTAGACGATAAGTTAGTGGCAAAGTCTTTAAATGTGGAACCGTCGACGCCGTGGAACTATGATCGCGCGACAAATACCGTAGCTGGAACCAAGTATAATGGTTGGGGAGGACTGGTCGGACCTGTAGTGATCGAGGGCGATAAAATCCGGTCCTTTAAAATTAAAGTTGAATTTGCTGGGTTAGGAAAGGGAACTGTAGAAAATATTGAGCCTTACCACTGGGCGTTGATTCCAACAGTAAATAATTATTAACCAAATGAATTTTACAGATCTCATGTATAAGAAAAATAAACATGTGTGGAAGTTGTCAATGGCTTTGTCATTCTCATTATTCTGCATGCATAGTTATGCCCAGCAAAATATTCAGGGAAAGGTCGTGAAATCGTACGATAAAACTCCCATAGAGGGGGCTATTGTAAGTATTTTGAACTCAACACATACCACCAAGACGAAATCGGATGGAACATTTGTTTTCGATAATATACGAGATGAGTCGCCAGTTATTCGGATTTGGAGTCCCGGATTCTTTGAATCACGTATTGAAGTGTTGGGGCGTAACCAAATTGAAATAAAGTTGATTTCGGAGGGACGAGAACATTATGAAAATGTAGTTTCGGGGTCTTTTTCTGCAGCTAATGCGACGTTGTTGACCACGGAACACTATCCTAAGGGCGCAGCCACCGTTGAACAAGTACTAACTGGCCAGATTGTAGGGTTACGCACGACCAACAAAGGTGGAATGCCTTCAGAAGGTGCTGCATTGAATTTTAGGGGAGTGCGCTCGTTTGAAGCAAATAGCAATCCGCTGATTGTCGTCGATAATGTACCGTATTTACCAGACATGGATAATTCCCCGATTATTGGTGGATACTCGAGAAGTATCTTTGCCCCATTTAACCTGCATGATATTAAAAGTATTCAATTCTTGAAGGGAGCCGAAACAGCACGTTACGGTTCGTTAGGCTCAAATGGAGTACTCAGATTAGAAACCTCTGCATCCGATGATATGGAAACGGTTATTGAGTATCGAGGTAATTTTGGAGTAGCGCATCAGTATAGAACGCTGCCTGTGCTGAATGATAGTCAATACAAGAGCTATCTCGGTGCCGTTGGGATGACCAATTACAACGATATGGGCGAGCTGCTGGCGCAATTTCCTTTCCTGAAAGATGATCCGAATTATTATTATAACTACCTGTACAATAATAAAACGGATTGGCAAGATCAGATTTATCGAAATGCTTTTGTAACCGATCATCATTTAAGAATCAAAGGTGGCGATGCGGTTGCAAAATATGATCTCTCGCTTGGCGTGTTGAACCAACAGGGCGTATTGGACAATACAAACAACACCCGATACAGCACGCGTTTGAATTCAACGATTGCTTTAGGACAGAAATTCGACTTGAATGCAATTATGGCATTGACCTATAACACCGGAAGAATGCAGGAACAAGGCATGTTAAAAGCCACCAATCCCATGTTGGCCGCGATGTATAGAGCGCCGATTCTTAGCCCCTATACAAAAGATAAAGACAACAACCTATTGACTGATTTGGATGGTGTTAGACAATTTGGCGTCTCTAATCCCTTAGCTCTTCTACAAACCGGCGATTTTACATCGGACGTCTACGATGTTTTTGCGCAAGCTAATTTGCGCTATAGAGCGACTAAAGATCTTCAATTTAATGCTTTGCTGGGGTACTATACAAATTATAGCCGGCAGACAACCTTTGTACCAGGATTGTCTAGCGGTACCATTCTGCCTTTAGAGAATGGAATTGCTTTAAATACGGCGCGATCGGGCGCTGGGCAGTCTGCTAATATTTCATGGAATTTTTATGGAAGTTATGCGAAGCAGTTGGGCAGCGATCAATTGGATGCTGGTATCGGTATACAGGGCCTGCTGAATAGTCAGGAGTATGATGCCGGTGCGGGCAGGAATACAAGTTCCGATTTTTACCGTACACTGAATTATGTCAGTAACGCAGGACGTAAATTTTGGGGATATGATGAAGACTGGAATTGGATGAACATGTATGGTTTCCTCCGTTACAACTGGCGCCGCTTATTGAAATTAGATGCCAGTCTTAGCGTTGACGGTACCTCCGTTACAGGCGAAAATGCCAAAAGGTTTGGACTGTTCCCGGCGGCGGACTTATCAATTCTGCTCTCTAATATGTCTTTTCTGAAGGAGAATGAATCGATAAACAACCTCGTGTTAAAATTTGGTTACGCAAAAACCGGTAACAGCCGTTTTTCATCAAAGATTGGACAATCGTACTACAGTAGCCAATTATATCGACAACTTGCTGGAATTGTAGTGGGTAACATTCCTAGCAATGAAATTAGATGGGAAGATAACCAAAATATGCAGGGTAATTTAATCTTTTCGGGGCTAAATCAACGTTTAAATATGAACGTGGGATATTATTACAACCGTGCCAGTCATCTTTTAAATAGTTTTTCTGTGTCGCCCATAGCGGGAATCGACAGGATATTTTTAAATGGGAGTCAAATCAACAATCGTGGTTTGGAAGTGGATGCTAATTTTGTTTTCGTTGACAAAACAGACTGGTCCTTCACGCTGGGCGGTAATTTATCCACATTAAACAGTACCGTAAAAAAGCTGTTGAGTGTGAATCCAATACTGTTACAGCAGGAAGATGATGTTATTCGCATCCATCAGGTGGATAAGGCACCCTTTTCTTTTTATGGATATCAATCCAATGGCGTTATCGCTAGCGCTAGAGAGGCCGAGCAATTGAATTTATACGATTATAAGAATAGAATGTTTGCTCCAGGCGATGTTTTCTTTGAGGACGTGAATAACGATGGTATTATAGATGCCGAAGATCAGGTCGATCTAGGGAATAGTTTGCCGAAATTATTTGGGGGCGCATATTTCACTTTACGTTATAAGAATGTTCAATTGCAGGGTCTCTTGAGTTTTACCAAGGGCAACAAGACTTATAATGCTGTACGTAGAAGTCTCGAGGATCTCGCAGGTTACAATAATCAATCCATTGCGGCACTGCGCCGTTGGCAGACCGATGGCCAACAAACTGATATCCCACAGGTACAATATGGTGATCCCATGGAGAACGCACGCTTTTCTAGCCGCTGGATTGAAGATGCTTCTTATATGCGTTTAGAGAACTTGTCTTTGTCTTATCGTTTTGGGAATCATCGACTTAAAATTCTTGCGCATTCGGAATGGTATATCGTTGCTGAAAATTTATTTACATGGAGCAAATATTTGGGACTGGATCCTGTAACTGCATACAGCAACAGCATGGCATATACCGGTGCAGACTATGGCAAAATCCCTTTACCACGGACCTTTAAATTAGGCGTCAATTTTAAACTCTAGAAAGTATGAAAAGTTATTATATACACTATAGCATAGTCGTCGTGTGCTTGGTTCTTAGCAGTTGTTCCAAATATTTTGAAGTGAATACCAACGATGTTTTGACGGAAAAAGATTATGGTCAAGAAACCAATGAACTGTATTCAGGTTATATGGGAGTTGCTGCAAAAATGCAGGCTATGGCCGATCAAACTGTATTTTTAAGTGACTTACGAACCGATCTACTTGAACCTACGGCCAATGCACCCCAAGATTTGTGGGATTTGTACAACTACAAGGAAAAAAAGGGCAATAGCTTTGCCAACCCACGCACCTATTATGATCTTATTGTAAATGCCAATGCTTATTTGGAAAAAATTAGGTCTTATCGAAAAGCAAACCCAAAAGCATTGGAGGACGAGCACTATAATGCATTGATATCTGGAACAATTCGTTTTAAAGTATGGACGTATTTGACGCTAGGGAAATTATACGGTAAGGTAGCTTATTTCGATGATTCTAAGATCGATTTAGACAATCTGTCTTCCATTCCCGTAATTTCTTTAAATGAACTGTTGCCTAAACTGGTCTCATTGATGGAAATAGGTGTGGACGGTGTTGATGGAAAGTATGTCGCGAACTGGGGCAATATTTTATTTCCAGGGGTGGCTACTAATCAGCAAGATCTCACTTGGAATATGATTTGTCCATCGCCTGAACCATTATTAATGGAGCTGTATCTGTGGACGAGGCAATATACAAAAGTGGTCGATATCGGTATTCGCTTTATCTATGACAATGGTAGTAATAAGTTTAAAGTCAGTAATGACGATTATAATGGGGAGTGGGTTCAGGTATTTACGAGGGATCCAATAACACGGACAAGAGTATTGATGAATATTGTACCCTATGATTTTGAACGAAACCAGACAAATCGCTTGATGCAGTTTTTCTCGAATCAAAGTCCTTCCTTATATTATTTAAAGCCGACGGCTGCCGCCATGCGTCGGTACCAGGAACAAATTCGATATGATGGGCATACCTTGGGTGATCAATATCGGGGAGAGAATTACACCTACTTTTTACAGAACGGAGCATGGGTGATCCGCAAATTTTCGAGAGATCGGGAGAGCGCTTCGGAAATCTATAAAAATAATGTCCATATTGTCATATACCGAGATGCTGATGTACACTTTTTTATGATAGAAGCCCTCAATAACTTGGGCATGTTTGATCAGGCGGAGGCATTGTTGAATGATGGTGTAGAGTTGTATCTTTCACGAAACGCAGGCAATTTAAAGTATCCTTTTGACAATGCGGCGATGAATGTTAGCCTTGCCAGAAATTGGGGAATTAGACGTCGGGTCAATCTCGCACCCGTGCACCCTGAAGGTGTTAGCAGAGATGATTTATCAACGACAGAAAAAGTTGATGCTTATAAGAAGGCATTAGATAAGTTAGTTGTTGAAGAGACCCTGATGGAAAGTGCGGGCGAAGCAAAGGCTTATTTTGCGATGATGCGCATTGCCGATCGTTGGAACGACCCTACAATTTTAGCCGAAATCGTCGCGCAGAAATACCCTGTAGGCCAAACGAACCAGATTCGCCAATATTTGCTGGATAGAAATCATTGGTTTGTTCAATATCCGTTAAATTAACTTCATTTACATTTTAAGCGGTTCAATATACAACGATTTCAATTGCTAAAAAATTCACTGTTAAAATAAGGGGATGTTTATACGATTCGAAGACAATAGATTTTTTTTCATAGGCTGCATCGCAAAAGAATTTTGAAAACCGTAGTTTTTAAGTTTTTTTAAAAAAAGTTATGAACAAATCGTTAATTTTATATTTCTTAAAATCTAACAATGACCAATTCTGTAAATCAATTTTTAAAAACGTTAGAAATTAGTGATTTCTCTGCTACTCCAAAGTATTTGCAATTGGCGAATACGATTATTGATGCCGTAAAAAACGAAATATTGGTCCGGGATGATATGTTGCCTTCCATTAATGAGTTAAGTGCCTATTTAGAAATATCACGTGATACGGTTGAAAAAGCATACCGATACCTTAAGAAAAATGAGATTATTGCTTCGAACCCCGGTAAGGGTTATTATGTGCATAAAACAGATGTACAATCGAAACTTAAGATTGCAATCTTTCTGAATAAACTCAGTGCGCATAAAAAAATTGTGTATGATTCCTTTGCAAAGGAATTAAGTGACTATGCGAATTTGGATTTGTTTGTTTATAATTCAGATCTATCGTATTTAAATACACTTTTAGGGAGTCTAACGAAAACTTATGACCATTATGTTCTTTTTCCACACTTTAAAGAAGGTAGGGATAAGGCCCCGGATATTATACGGAAAATCCCTTCAGAAAAGCTAATGTTATTGGGTAAGTTTATCGAAGATGTGCCCGGAGATTTTCCTGCGGTTTATGAGAACTATGAACAGGATATTTACTCCGCTCTGGAGGAAGCTAATGAAGTTTTGAGTAAATACAAAAGCTTAAAACTGGTCTTTCCGGACTACAGTGATTTTCCAAAGGCTATTATCAAAGGGTTTTATAAATTTTGTCAGCAATATGCTTTTGATCACGAATTAGTTTCTGATATCGATGAAGAGAAGGTAGAGAAGGGAACGTGCTACATTAATATTATCGAAGATGATCTTGTAAAACTGCTGAACAAAGTAATACAGAAAAAATTGGTCATCGGAACTGACGTTGGTGTAATCTCCTACAATGAAACACCATTGAAGAAATTTATTCTCAATGGTATCACAACCATATCGACTGATTTTGAAATGATGGGACGTCTAGCGGCTGAATTGATTATTAAAAAGTCCAAAGACCGTGTTGAGGTTCCATTTTATTTGAAAGTTAGATCATCGATTTAGAACCAGGATATAATAATGATTTCTTCGCGTAGTGGGGGAATTATACATAAGGAATGCGCAGTCCAAAATGTATGCCGATAGTAGGTGTCATTTTGTAATAGAGGCAGTTGTATATAAAAGAAAAAGACTGGTTAATTAGCGTCAACCAGTCTTTTTCTTTTATTTATAAACTTCGTTTATTTTTTTAAGGTCTTCACAGGAAACAGTTCAATAACACCTTTTGCAACCTTGCTGATGTTATTAATTGCTTTTTCTGGGTTATCGACATCTCCAGATCCGCGTGCCTGCCAAATCACAGCATTTGTTTTGCGGTCAATAGCTTCGATAATCAGATGACCATAACGATAGCGCTCTTTTGCAACTGGGTAATACCCGCCACCGTAGTAATATGGTGAAAACCATGGACGATACCAACCCCAGGGTCCACCCCAGCCGTAGTAACCGCCGCCACCATAGACCAAGCGACTCTTATTATTGACAATCGTGATGTATCGAAATAGCAAATCAGGGTTATCTTTGGAATATTGAAGGCCTTTTGCTTCCAAAGCTGCATTTGCTGCGTCCAGGATATTGGTTTTAGCGATATCATTGTCAAAATAAGACTTTGATAACGAGTCGACCGGAGGCAACCAAGCATACGTCTTAAATGGCGTAAAATCCATCTTTTCTACCCGTGTGGTATTGTATTGATAAGACGAACATGATGCGAGTGCAACGCAAAGCACCAAAAATAATAGAATCTTTTTCATCGTAGTAATTATTATAAGTGTGATCTCATCGGTGTAAATGAGCTCGTTTCACTCGGTTTGTTTATTAACTGTGATGAATCTATCATGAGTATTTTATCACCGTATTTAACGGCCAACTCATGATGGTTCATGGCCTATATTGAACTTATATTTATTTAACTAATTTGTTTTTATTCCTTATCGTATACCTTTCAAGTGTAAAAATATTACAGTTGACGGTCTTTATGGCAATTGTTTCTTTATCCTCCGGGATGCTATTATCCTTTTTGATTTTACAACCTATTACTTTAGACAAAAAACTATAAATATGGTTTAATCGTAATTGTAAAATTAATAAGGATATTTTGCCACTAGCGGAATCTGTCTTCCAGGACCAAATGCTTTTGGACTGATCCGCAGTATAGGAGGAGCTTGAAATCGTTTGAATTCAGCATTATTAACCAATTTACATATCCTTTCTACTAACGATTGTTCAAAGCCCATTGCTACAACCTCAGATCCTGCTTTCTCATTTTCGATGAGTTCAAAGAGGATTTGATCCAATAGTTCATATTCCGGTAAGGAGTCTGAATCTTTTTGATCTGGTCGAAGTTCTGCGGAAGGTGCTTTTTCAATGGTATTGATTGGAATGATTTCCCGTTCTCGATTGATATAGCGTGCTAAATCATAGGCTTTGGATTTGTAAACATCACCGATTACAGAGATGGAACCTGCCATATCACCATAGAGCGTACCGTATCCTACAGCAGCCTCACTTTTATTGGACGTATTGAGCAGGATATGACCAAACTTATTGGAAACGGCCATCAAAATTACAGCACGGGCGCGTGCCTGTATATTTTCCTCAGTCGTATCGGGTTGTAGATTCTCAAAAAGAGGGGCCAAGCTATGCTCGTATGCATTAGCAATATCTTTGATGGGAACGATATGGTATTTGCAGCCAGTGTTGTTGACCAGATCCATGGCATCTTTTATCGAATGGTCGGAAGAATAAACCGATGGCATCAGTATGGCCAATACATTATCGGCCCCGAGAGCTTCGCAGGCTAAAGCAGCAACCAAGGCCGAATCCAGTCCGCCCGACAGGCCTAAAACTGCCTTTCTAAAACCAGATTTTTGAAAATAATCACGAAGGCCCAGGATTAATGCATCATGCACAAGCTCCATCTCAGATTTAGGGCGCTTCGGAGCGGCTGTGGTGGAGATTATATTTTGTTGATGATAGGTTATAAATTGAAGATCCTCTTCAAAGCTTTTTAGTTCAGCGACCGTTGTACCTTCATTATTCAAGGCAATGGAGCGTCCATCAAATATAATATCCATGTGAGCCCCAATTTGATTAACATAAATCAGCGGTCTGCCCGACTTTTTGACCTGCTGACTAAGAACTTTAACGCGTTCCTCAAAATGCGTATAGGAAAAAGGAGAGGCCGCAATGTTGATGAGTAGGTCTGGATTTTCTTTTCTCAGTTCTGCCATGGGATCGCCAACGTACGAATTGCCACCCTCGTCATCGTCCCACAGATCTTCGCAAATTGTTAGGGCAATCTTTACGCCGTTCAGTTCGATGCAGTTGAAAACTCTACTAGGTTCGAAATAGCGATATTCATCAAATACATCATAATCAGGCAAAAGACCTTTTTTAACAACATCCTTTACGATTCCATGTTCGATAAATACAGCAGAATTATAGAGTTCTTTACCTTCAGGATCACCGTTTTTGACGGGTGCTCCGATGATACAGGCAATATCATGGCACTGTGCAGCGATTTGATGAATAGCTTCATCACATTGATGTTTGAATGCCCTATTTCTTAACAGGTCCTTGGCGGGATATCCGCCAATTGCGAGTTCGGCGAAGATAATAAGATCGGCAGCGGCTTCTTTGGCCTGATGGATGGCGCTAATTATTTTTTTAGTATTTGCTTCAAAATTACCGATATGGTAATTTAACTGTGCTAAAGCTATTTTCATATGCTATTGATCGTCTAAAAATAAGATACCTACTTATGGAGGATCTTCTCACAAATTTATTTCTTTTTTTTGATACTAAGCTTGCTCTTATTGGAATAAAGGAAAGTTAATCAAGAGAAATCGATGTTTGTAACCTGTGTGTTACCGATGTGGCAATATACTGGGGTATTTCTAAGGTATATATAAAATAAGCTAGGGCAATTGCATCGAATAGGGCCGCTTCTTAAGGCAGCAATCGCCTGTAAGCAAATCGGGAGGGGAGGAATGAATAGCTTTAAGGGTATAGGTTATGCTAAATTGTTTTAACATAATTTTAACAACGTTAAATGCTGTTAAATTTCTTGACATGAATGCAGATGTATAGTACCTTTGATATATCAAAAGCAACGAAAGATATTAAAAATAATATATAAAGAACTTTTCATAATTTAGGTTAATAATTGGTTAGGTAAAGCTCGGAGTTCCCCACTTCGAGCTTTTATTATTATAGATATTTCGTATGCGGTTTTTGCTCCCAATTCATTTCCATCCCAACTAGATTTATGAGTGTTTAAAAGAGATCTATTTGTTACATCCGCACAGTTACTTCCATTTTTTCTGATTTAATTCTTAGCGGTGGCAAATAGGGATTAAGTTGTAACCAACTTGTACCTTTTAACAATGGTGTTAGGAATGGTGTTAGGATTTTTAGATTCTAACACCATTGTATACAAGAGAACTGATTTAGTTAAAATATTTTTATTTAATGTCTACCACTTCAATCACGAAGTCCAAGGGTGAGTTGGCAGGAATTGGCCCTACTGCTCGGTTTCCATAACAGAATTTAGAAGGCGCCATGATATGAATTTTAGAACCTTTTTGAAGCCCTTTCTCTGTCAGTCCTCCGAGATCTACATCACCTATTTTTTTAGGAGCAAAGGCGAATGTCCAAGCTGGTATAAGCGTGCTCTCGAAAGGATAATCATAACCGGTATTGGTGAGGAGCTCAAAGCTAGCCGTTTTATCGGTTTCAGTTTGGTCGAAAATACTGCCATTTATTAGGCGACCAGTATACTTTACCGTTGGCTTAACTTTAAAGACTTTAGCATTTAAGGTATCCACAATTTTATATTGATAATTTCCTGTGCCTTCAGCCAAAATTTCGTACCAAATGCCTGTCTCGCTATTGTATTGGGCATCTGGATACTTTTGGCTAACATAATTTTTAAGTGTGATGGAGTCTGTTTTAAATTGTGCCGCTGCATCATAAATCGGCGCATCATCACTTTTGGCACAGCTAATAATGAGGAAAGCGGTTACTGCGATTCCTAAAAATAATGGTGATAACAATTTTTTCATGGTATTATTTGTTGGTTTTTCAATAAAGTGGCCAATTCATTATGAATATGGCCTAGCAAATGTATATGATTTTTTTCTCCTTGTAGGTTTACGCTTAAATAATTAACATTTTGATACAGTAATTTACATTTCTGTATTAGAGCTGCGTTGTTTGGAATGTAACTTTGTCACTAAATATATCAAAATGTTGGATAGTGTAGGATCTAGTTTATCTTTTAGCAAACTGCTAAAAAAAGCCATTCTCATTAAGAAAATGGCTTTTTAATGCACGGCTTATTTGTTTAGTTGGAGGTAGCAGCTCCAATAGTTAACAATTCAATTGTATACACAACTGGTGTATTCTTAGGTACTGTCACCTTCTCACTGCCTTTAGTATATTCATTTTGATCAAACGAATAATATGAAGGCGCAATAAAAGTAATTTTATCTCCTTTTTGTAATCCTTTTGGAAGTAATCCGTGTGGATAATAATCTATTCCATTCTGTTTAATTACAGGAGGCGTAAAGGCTCTCATCCATACTACATTATATATATTGATGGCTTTGTATATATCAGTATAAACAGCTGGTGAACCAACTGGATTTTTATCAAAAACTCTTCCATCCATTAACTCTCCTTGAAAATTGAAAGTTGCCGCGAAAGGTGTAATCGCAGGACCGTTATTTGTTAAAGTGATACCATATGTATAAGGTGTAGCGGTTTCTTTAGCATATTCGATTTTGTACCAAATACCTTTTGATAGCAAAGAGTCTGAACGCTTAGCGTCGTTACCCCACTTCTGTCTCGCGTAAGCTTCCAAAAGAGGTGCTTGATCTTTATATAAAGAATCTTGTCTTGCTTTTTCTTTTTTTATCGCCTCTTCTTGTTGTTTGTAATAGGCATCCCAATCAAAATTATCTTTATTACAAGCTGTAAAAAGAATACCAAGACACAAAAACGCCATTAAAAATTTTGTGATATTTTTCATAATTTCTTAAAGTGTGTATTAATTATAAAACTCAAAACGCAGGCTGGACAAACTTCGCTACATCAAATGTTAAATTATTCTAAAAAAGCATATAACTCTTTTGAATTCAGGTATTTTTGTCGTATGCTTTTTAAATGAAATTCAAGGTCCAGTCTTAAAATACTTGGAAAGACAAGCTGTTTGCCCCGCAGTAATTGTACTGCTAATGGATGGTATTTCCCTACTTTCTTTTTTCTGCTTAGGGGCTTCCATATGCTATTGTCGAAAACAATCTCTTCGATAGATTCGGCATCGTACTTCACCGCATAGTAACGCTGGTTAATTAATTCAATAATTTCTCTGTTTGTAAAGATTTCTTGCTCCATTTTTCTGCAGTAGCTACACCAATCGGTATGGATGAAAAGCAGTGTTTCCCTTGGCTCAACAGCGAGTAAAGAATCAAGTTGTTCGAAGCTGATCCAATTTATCCGCTCTTGTCCAAAGTGACAGAGCGGATAAAATAGCATCATCGACATAATGTATATTTTCCTGAAATGCTTCATAGATCAGTTGTTTTTTTTAGTGAAAATGGCCAATGCGCAAACCAAAGGTAAATGTCCGTGGACGAGTCGGACCATAGATATAATCTGAATCCCTCAATGGTCCCTTGTCAAAGTCTTTCTGAAAAGCATTGAACATGTTTTGTATACCGCCGAAAATTTCAATACTAAAATCTTTATGTATGGGTAAGGTATAGCCCAGCCGCAGATTTAACTCGACGAAGTCGCGCGCATCTTTCAAGGTCATCACATCGTTTTGGATATGAGGAACAATCATCTTTCCGGTGTAGACTCCGGTCAGATCGATTGCTAATTGTTTGGTCGCCTTTAAATTGCTATTCATATAGCCATAAATATTGGGTGTACGGACGTATTTCTTGGTCAGGATGTCCTGTCCGTCTTCCTTTCCCTCGTAGATAAGTTGATCTTTTTTATAGCGAGAGCGCTGAATGGTCCCACCGGTTTGGATAGAAAACCAAGATGATGGTGCAATATTGATCTCAATATTAGAGCCATATACCCGGGCACCCTCACCGTTTTGTATCTCCTGGATGATCAATCCGTCTTTTTCTGATGCCATGACATTGACAAATTGATTATTGAGATCCGTATAAAACCCTTCCACAAGCAGACTCGTCTGTACATTTCCAAAATTTTTGTTGTAGCTAAAGGAACCTGTATACGCATTAGAATACTCTGTTTTTAGATTTTCACCAATTAACACAAATACTTGATTTCCACCAATGGAAGTGACATGCATGTCCTCGTTAAAAGCTTGTGGCGCACGGAAACCGCGGGCATAGCCCCCTCTAAATTGAAGGTCCTTGGTGATATCATACAAGATTGTCAGCCGTGGGCTAAAGGTGCCAAAACGCTGATCTGAGTTTCGGTCTATACCTGCAAGACTGTATTTGCCATCGACATAGGTATAATCGTATCGCGCTCCGATCAAGGTTTTAAAATTACTTAAAGGCTTCCATTCGTATTGGGCATAACTGCCTAATCCTCTGTTTTGCTGATCAATTGTTCGTTTGTACCCCGGTATGTCGTCTTGGGTATCGTTGTACGAGAATTCCACTCCGGCGGTAAATACATCTCGTTCAAAGTTGTAGGTATACTGTCCCCCTGCAACCAGCGCGATATCATTTGTCTTTCCGTATGCATTGGCAGCTAATGTGCTGTCTGCGAGTGTTGCTCCGCCCCCTAGGCCGCCATAGTAGCTGTCACGAACGGTTTTCTGTACAGAGCCGTAAAGCGACATTTTTTGCTTGTAATCGCTAGAGTAATGATCGTAGGTGATTCCGCCAACAAGCGAACTGGTTTCCAGTTGTTCTGTGATTTGCGTCAAGTGGGGTACTTTATCAAGCTGATCACCACCGCGACGGAACTCATTCACTGTACTAAAATCTACCGTTATTTTATCTAGATCACTCGGTTTGTAAAATATTTTTGTGCCAAAAGTAGTGTTTCGAAGTTTGGTCATTTCCGAAAAACCATCTCCATTAGCATCATATGCTTCCCGATTGCGGTGCATGCCGTAGAACGTCGCACCTCTCTTGAGGTCTTCCGCGACGGTCGAGGTGTTAAAATCAACCGTATTGTCCCAGCTTCTGCCACCTATGAGTGAGTTGGTTGATTTTACCTGCCAGTCATTTTCTACCGGATCTTTTGTAATAATATTGATTGTCCCAGCGATCGCATTGGCTCCAAATAATGCCGAACCGCCACTTCTTACCACCTCAATACGATCGATCATACTGGTGGGAATCTGGTCTAATCCATATACGCTATTCAGTGCGGAGAATACGGCTCTGCTATTGATCAATATTTGTGAATAGGGACCTTCGAGACCATTCAGCCGGACTTGTGAAAAACCGCAATTCTGACAATTGTTCTCTACGCGCACCCCCGGCTGATAATTCAGTGTTTCAGACATGGCGACAGACTGTGTCGCATTAAATAATTTGGGGCCTATTACATTGACAACCACCGGAGCATCCTTTCGTTTAACGCCGTAACGTGTAGCAGAAACAACAACCTCATCCAAATTGAGGTTGTCTTCCTCCAATTGAATATGTAACGGAGCCTTTAGCGTATCAAGGGAGATAACCTTGCTGATTGAGCGGTAGCCTACTGCAGATATATTTAAGGTTACTTTTTGCATCGGTATAGCAGACAACTTGAAGTAGCCCGCTGTATCAGATGTAGTCGCAAGCTTGCTGTTTTTTAAAGTTAGTGTGCCGGATGGAACTGCTTCATGGTTTTTATTGAATAAATAGCCTTCCAGTTTCGATTGGGCATATATAGTGGATGTACCCGCCAGTAATGTAGCGAATAAAGTGTATTGCTTTAGCATAGTAATTTTATAAAAATTTTAAAAATACAAGCCTCGTATAGCATTGTCTATAGCGCGCTATGAACAGCATTCAAGGTATTGAACACGGATAGGAAACAAGAAAATAACTTGTCCTTATATAGGGCTATTGTACCAAAGAGTTCATTGAAACCACTTTAAGGTAGTCCAACGAAGGGTGTCGCCTTGGTATCAACGACAATTCTCGAAAAGGAGGCCAATAAGAAATTGTATCAAAGACGTCGTACAGATATAGTCATTCTGTGGTTTAGCAATGCGTTACTGGACGCATACGGTACGTTCCGTTTATTAGCGTCGAGTACTGCCATGCCAGACTACCGGTTTTCGAAATCTCTGATGTTAGTTTTATACTAAGCTGGGGGGACCACGTAAGTGGTAATGATCGATAGTTGCCGTAATCGCTTCCGGACAAAAGGAATTATAACGCACCTGTCTTACTTCGCGGGGAATTGGAAGTTCAAGGACGGTAAATTCGGTTTGTACGTAGGTGTTGTGATAGATGACATTCAGGTATTCGATTTGGTCATCTGTTTCTTGGGGCTTTTGTTTCTTGGTAAAATCATAAGGGTGGGTGTGCATGACAATTTCACCTGTAGATTTTACCTCTTTGTGCATAAAAACAACACCTGAAATAATAATCAGAGACATTAATACCAATTGGCATAATGCAATAAGCTGACGTGGACTTCTGGTTGTTTTTGGGTACATAAAAAAGCGTTACTTTTTTAGGGTAACGCTTCAAAATTACGATTTTATTTTATCAGTATAGAGCTGTATGGATTAAAAAAATATTAAGTATGCCTATTTTTGATACCTTAATGTTCTCTTTTCCTTACATCCATACTATTTAATCAAATGATTGTTGTCGTCTGGAAATACAAGCGAGGGTTGAAATTGTTTGGCTTCTTCAAAATCCATGGTTGCATAGGAAATGATGATGACGATATCGCCAACTTGAACAAGGCGTGCCGCAGCACCATTCAAACAGATCGTTCCCGAACCGCGTTGGCCAGGGATAACGTATGTCTCAAGGCGTGCTCCATTGTTATTGTTTACGATTTGAACCTTCTCGTTAGCGATGATATTTGCGGCATCCATCAAATCTTCATCTATTGTGATACTACCCACATAATTCAATTCCGCTTGTGTGACTTTAACGCGGTGAATCTTGGACTTCATTACTTCTATTACCATGGCGCAAAGTTAGGGCTTTCTACTGAATTTGAAAGATTTGTCAATTAATTTGACAAATTATTCAGAATCATATTATCGATCAGACGGACGCCCTCAACCCACGCAGTGACAAGGGCAACATGTTGTTTGCTGAAATCGATGTGATCGACCTCCTTTAGGCTGTTACTTTCACATATGGCAAAGTATTCAACGCTGAGTCCATCTGTATCTGTTAAAATCTTCAGCGCTTGGTCTTTTATTTCACGGAGTGCCATAGCATCATTGATGTGGTCTTTTACGTATGTCAAGGAACGTGAAAGGGCCAACGCTATTCTTTTTCCTTCTTCACTTAATCGCATGTTTCTGGAGCTCAAAGCTAGGCCGTCTTGATCTCTGATGATGGGGCATATCGCCAATTGAATAGGTAGATCCTTCATTTCAATCATGCGTTTAATAACCATGACCTGCTGAAAGTCTTTTTGTCCGAAACAGGCAATATGCGGTTGTACCAATGTAAATAATTTATAGACGACCTGAGTGACGCCCTGAAAATGTCCTGGACGTTTTTCCCCTTCCCAGATTTGATCCAGTTCGCCCAAATCGATATGCCAGTGTTCGTGTTTGTCGGGGTACATTTCGTCAACGGTTGGCAAGAAAAGAATATCACACCCCACAGCTTCCAATAGTTTGATATCGTTCTCGATTGGGCGTGGATATTTCTCGAGATCTTTTGGGTCATTAAATTGCGTAGGATTTACAAAGATGCTGCAGACGCGAATGTCGCTCAATGGTTTTGCATAATTTAATAAGGATAAATGTCCTTCATGTAATGCCCCCATGGTAGGAATTAAGGCGATTTTTTGATCGGTTTTTCGTGCTTCTTGCAGGTATGCTTGGAGAGAGGCTTTCGTTTTGAAAATTTCCACTTTGCTATTTAGTTTTTGTTGGCAAAGTTGCATATTATTTTGGGAATATAAAACGATGATTAATAGTAAATTGCATAGTAAGTATTTTTTTTGTACCTTTGTAGACCGATTTTACTGTTCGAAAATAATAAATAAAAATAACTGGAGATGGCAAAAACGAAGATATTGTTTATTACTCACGAGATGTCGCCTTTCCTCGAATTAACTAAAATTTCTGAAATCACACGTCAACTTCCGCAAGCGATGCAAGAAAAGGGTTTTGAGATCCGGATCTTAATGCCGCGTTTTGGGAATATCAATGAGCGTAGAAATAGATTACATGAGGTTATTCGTCTTTCAGGCCTGAACATTGTTGTGGATAATAATGATAATCCGCTAATTATTAAAGTTGCTTCATTACCTGCGGCCCGTATGCAGGTGTATTTCTTGGATAATGAAGACTACTTTCAGCGTAAAAAAGTTTTTAGTGATGAGCATGGCGAGTTCTTTGCAGACAACAATGAGCGTTCGGTGTTCTTCTGTAAAGGAGCGTTGGAAACTGTGAAGAAATTAGGTTGGTCCCCAGATGTAGTGCACTGTCATGGATGGTTCTCTGCGTTGGTACCGGCGTATGTCAAGACGACTTATAAAGACGATCCGACATTCAAGGATGCAAAAGTAATGTACTCTTTGTTCAATGAAGAGTTTAAAGGTACATTAGGTACGAAGTATGCGGAAATGGCGCCAGAGGGTTCATTTAAAGCTGAGGATGCGCAGGTGTACGGTGATGGTAGCTATGAGGCTATCTATAAAGGTGCTTTGCATTTTACCGATATGGTCGTTGTTGCAGATCAAAATGTCAATACCGAAATAGTTGATTTTGCAAGATCAAAAGATATTCAGGTTTTTGAGCCCAACGGCGATCAAGACTATGATGCTTTTGGAGAAGTATATGATCAATTTGCGCCTGAAGAAGTAGAAGCGTAGGCTATACTTTTCGAAGCGTTTCAAAAAGCAATAAAAAAAGGTTATTTTAAAAAAATAGCCTTTTTTTATTACGCAGGTTTTCATTAAGTCGAATTGCTATTTGAGTGACTTTCTTCGCAATGCCTCCTCCCTAAATCATTTGTAACAATAAATATAGCTGCGAATTGTTATCTTCGCAATAATCTGTCATTAGGTTTATATGTTGATACGTGGAGATCTCGGAGAAGATGTCCTAAGTTTGATTTATAGCGGCGTTGGGCGCTTGTAATAGCTTATATTGACTTTGTTTTAAAGGTATATAAATCGAGTGTCTCGGAATATTTTAAATAGGAGTAGACACCATAGTTATAATTATTGTCATGAAAATTAAGGTAGGATTTGGATTTGATGTCCATCAGATGAAAGAGGGACATCCCTTTATTGTTGGAGGCGTTCAATTGGAACATCATGCTGGGGCCTTTGGCCATTCTGATGCAGATGTATTGGTGCATGCGATATGTGATGCCATTTTGGGTGCTGCCAATTTAGAAGATATTGGCTATCACTTTCCAAACACGGATATGCGCTGGAAAGGTATCAGTAGCTTATTGTTACTGAAAGAATGTGTGGCGCTGATCGCGAAGAAAGGATACACACTTGGCAATATCGATTCAATGTTGTGTTTGGAGGCTCCTAAGATCAAACCTTATATCCCGCAAATGAAAGTTAAATTGGCTGAAGCCACTGGTTTGGATATCGATGATATTTCCATTAAGGCAACGACAAATGAAACCATGGGATTTATCGGCCGTCAGGAAGGAGCGGTTGCCTATGCGGTTTGCTTGATCGAACGTGCGTAGTTCTGCTCAATATTTTCGCGTTTAAATTCTTGCTTTTGGTACAATTAGTAATACCTTTGCCAAGTAAGGATTATTGGCACACTATCTGATAGAGTGAGCATTAATGTCTTAATTGAAGTCTACAAGGATCAAAATAATGCAGTATTCAAGTTTTAAAATAGCACAGTGTGTGTAAAACCTGAATACGCTGTGTGGTCTTAAAATGAATAATATTTACGTCTGAAATTTAGTGATTAGATGAAACGAGTATCAAAAAAAAATCAACTGACGGAAGCTGATATCAAACGATATACGTTCAATTTTTGGAAGATTATCGTTGGAGTTGTTGCAATAGGTTTTCTGTTTATATTGAGTATACGTCTTGGATTATTTGGGAAATTGCCCTCCTTCAGTGATTTGGAGAATCCAAAAAGCAATTTAGCTTCTGAAGTTATCACTGAAGATCATAAAGTACTGGGAACTTATTATGTTCAAAACCGTTCCAATGTTAAGTATAGCGAATTGTCCCCTTATTTGGTCAAAGCATTGGTGTCTACAGAGGATAAACGTTTCTATGATCACTCTGGTATAGACTATTCGCGTACGTTCACAGTCATCTTCCATACCTTGACAGGTAATAAGCAAGGGGGGAGTACGATTACACAACAGCTGGCACTTAATCTCTTCTCGGATGGACGTCAGAAGAATTTTTTAAAACGTGTCATCCAAAAATTTCAGGAATGGATTACGGCCGTTCGTCTGGAGAGAAATTATACCAAGGATGAGATTATTACCATGTATTTCAACACGGTAGACTTTGGTGCCTACAATACATATGGAATCAAATCTGCTGCACGGACTTACTTTAATACGACTCCCGACAAATTGACAGCGGAACAAGCAGCTTTGTTGGTGGGTATGCTAAAAGGTCCGGGAGCATATTCTCCGGTTCGTTACCCTGATAAATCTCGCACCCGACGTAATACGGTGCTGAACAATATGGTTGCCGCTAATTTTATCTCGGCAGAAGAGGCAACAAAAGCAAAAGAGAAACCACTTGGTTTAGAACTTAAGATTGCAAATTACGGCGAAGGATTGGCTCCCTATTTCAGAGCGGTATTAAAAGACGAGATCAAAAAGGAATTTGCCAAGCTTTCCATTACCAAACCGGATGGTACACCTTATGATCTTGATCGCGATGGATTGAAAATCTATACGACAATCAACATGTCTATGCAGCAATATGCAGAGGATTCGCAAAAGGAGTGGATGAAGCAATTGCAGTCTAAATTTTCCGCACAATGGAAAAATAGGGATCCCTTCAAAGGCGATAAAGCGAAGCTATTAATCAGCGGAATGAAGCGTTCTGATCGTTACCGGATTTTGAAGGAAGAAGGCTTGAATGAAGACGAAATCAAAAAGGCTTTCAATGTAAAAGTTCCTATGAATATTTTTACATGGAAAGGAAGCGTCGACACCATGATGACGCCAATGGATTCCATTAAATACAATAAACTCATGTTGCGCAATGCAATGATGTCTATGGAGCCGAAGACGGGACATATTAAAGCCTGGGTAGGGGGTATTGACTTCGACCACTTTAAATATGATCAGGTAAAAATGGGAACGCGTCAGGTCGGATCGACGGCTAAACCATTTACTTACGCAGTTGCGATTGACAACGGCTATTCGCCCTGTTATAGTATTCCAAATTACCAACAAACGTATAACGGATGGACCCCAAGGGGAAATGCGCAAGGAGGAAACCCCATTACGTTGGCTAAGGCCCTTGCTTATTCTCAAAACTATGCGACAGCATATTTAGTACACGAAGTTGGTGCTGCGGAAGTCGCAGCATTGACAAAGCGAATGGGTATAACAAGTGATGTTCCTAGTTATCCCTCGATTTCTTTGGGCGCTTACGAAGCGTCGGTGTTTGATATGGTAGGTGCCTATTCGGCATTTGTAAACCAAGGAACTTGGATTGAGCCGACAGCAATTCTGCGGATTGAAGATAAAAATGGGACACCAATTTATGATAAGGCACCAAAGGTGGTAAAAGCCTTGAACAGTGAATCAGCATATATTATTGTGGATATGCTTAAAAAGGTGGTGTCTCAGGGTACTGCCAGACGTATTCAATGGATGTACAAGCTCACCAATCCAATCGGAGGTAAAACGGGTACAACGAATGACAACTCGGACGCTTGGTTTATCGGTATTACGCCCGAATTGGTTACAGGTGTGTGGACCGGGGCGGAAGATCGGGGCATTAGTTTCGATCGCATGGAGTACGGTCAAGGGGCCGCGGCAGCTATGCCAGTATTCGCTTATTACATGCAGAAAGTATATAAAGATTCGAATTTAAAATATACCAAAGGTGATTTTGAACAACCTCAAGGTGGACTCACCCGTGTAATAGACTGTAATCAGTACTGGGGGGGCGGAGGCTCTGATGTGGAAGATGGATCTACCGATTCGAGCAGTAAAGACGAAACTAAACTAAAAGATGACCGCTTAGGTTTCTAGGTTATTTTAACGAATATCAGTGGGCCAGGCAATAAATTTTTTCGAAATTTGTTGTCTGGCTTTTTTGCTGAAAGTGCTTGATATTGAAACATAATGGACGTATTTGATTATAGAGAGGAATTAAAGAAGATACCACATCGGCCTGGAGTCTATCAGTATTTTGATAAAAATAATGAGCTGATATATATTGGTAAAGCGAAAGATCTGCGCAATCGGGTCGGATCTTATTTCGTTAGTGAAAATCAGCTGAATGGCAAAACACGTGTTTTGGTCCGTAAGATTAATCGGATATCTTTTACTATAGTTGATACGGAGATTGATGCTTGGTTGCTTGAGAATTCATTGATCAAGAAACACAAACCCAAGTATAATGTTCTTCTTAAGGACGATAAAACTTACCCTTGGATTGTTATCAAGAATGAGCCTTTTCCACGCGTTTTTTGGACCAGGCAATATATCAAAGATGGTTCGCGCTATTACGGACCCTATCCTTCGGTGGGGATGATGCATATTGTTTTGGATCTGATTCGTGAATTGTTTCCCTTGCGGACCTGCAATTTGGCCCTAACACAGGAAAATATACGGAAGGGCAAGTTTAAGATCTGTCTTGAATATCAAATTGGAAACTGTAAGGGGCCTTGCGAAGGGTATCAATCTGAAGAAGACTATGATCAGAATCTGAGCGATATTAAGGATATTCTGAACGGAAAGATCGCTATGGTGACCAATCGCTTGAAAGAAGGTATTACTACTGCAGCTGCAGCTTTGGATTTCGAAAGAGCGCAGTTAATCAAAGCGAAGTTGGATAAGCTAGACAATTATCAGAGTAAATCCACCGTTGTTAACTCATCCATTACAAACGTTGATGTATTTAGCATCGCTTCGGACGAAGGATATGCCTTTGTCAATTACCTGAAAGTGATGAATGGTGTGATTATTCAGACGCAAACACTGGAAATGAAACGGCGTTTAGATGAGAGTGAACAAGAACTGCTAGCCTTGGCTATACCAGAGATACGGGATCGTTTCAAAAGCCTTTCGCGTGAAATTATCGTACCATTCGAGTTAGATATTGAAGAGAACGAACGGATTCGATTTACAATCCCCAAATTGGGTGAAAAGAAAAAGCTCCTTGAACTTTCTCAAAAGAACGTAGCATTTTTTAGGAAGGAACGTTTGTTGCAATATGAAAAGCTTAATCCGGATATCCGGACTGAGCGTATTCTAAAACAGATGCAAAAGGATCTTCGGATGAATGTGCTGCCGCAACATATTGAGTGTTTTGATAATTCGAATATTCAGGGAAATTATCCTGTGTCTGCTATTGTGGTATTTAAGGATGCGAAACCCTCCAAAAAAGATTATCGCCACTTCAATGTAAAGACCGTGGAGGGTCCCAATGATTTTGCCACGATGGAGGAAGCTGTTTTTAGACGGTACAGAAGGTTATTGGATGAAGATCAGCCTCTGCCCCAATTGATTATTATAGACGGTGGTAAGGGGCAGTTAGGGGCCGCGTTAAAGAGCTTGCGCTTATTGGGGATCGAACGGAAAGTAACGGTGATCGGTATTGCGAAGAGGCTGGAGGAGCTTTTCTATCCCGGCGACCAATATCCACTTTATCTAGATAAAAAATCTGAAACCTTAAAGGTGATTCAACATCTTCGAGATGAAGCTCACCGGTTCGGAATCACGTTTCACAGAAATCAGCGGAGCCGAAAAACTTTTGTTTCTGAACTTGAAAACGTGCCAGGCATAGGCAAAACAACAGTGGAGAAAGTGTTAACTGAATTTAAGTCGGTAAAAAAGGTGAAGGAGGCGTCTGATGAAGACCTAAAAAAAGTGCTTAATCTCAAACAGATTAAAGCACTTCGTGAATACTTTGCAAAGTAACATTAAAGTAGAATAGTGCATAAGCCGAAGTTTTGTACACCAAGATATTCGGCTGATGCATTCAATACGAATTAGTCATCGTAACCAAAACGTTTAAGGTAATTTTTTTTGCTTCGCCAGTCAGGAATTACTTTAACGAAAAGTTCGAGAAATACCTTTCCATTGATAAACTCCTCAATATCCTGACGTGCGTAGGTTCCCACTTTTTTGATCATGGCGCCTGCCTTTCCAATGATAATATTTTTTTGAGAGTCGCGTTCAACAATAATTTCTGCTGCAATACGCGTAATATTAGCCTCCTCTTTGTAAGATGTCACGATCACTTCTGTGCTGTAAGGAATCTCCTTATCATACAGTTTGAACACTTTTTCACGGATCATTTCGGAGACAAAAAAACGCATGGATTTGTCCGTCAGTTCATCCTTTTCATAATAAGCTTCGTGAATTGGTAACTTGTCTTTTATGTATTGCATTACGGCAGCAACATTATGATTCAGTTTTGCTGAAATGGCAAAAATGGTATCTGGATTTAATTTTTCTTGCCAGAATTCAATTTTTGCTTTGACTTCTTCTTCTGAAGATTTATCAATTTTATTGATCAGTACAGCAACAGGAGAATTTGTTTTGCGTAATTTCTCGAGGACATCGTTCTCATCGTATTTTTCGTTGATATCTGTCACAAATAGTATAATGTCTGCATCGATCAAAGATCCTTGGACAAAATTCATCATGGATTCCTGCAGAGAATAGTTTGGTTTAATAACACCTGGAGTGTCCGAAAACACAATTTGATGGTCTTCATCGTTTACAATACCGATAATGCGGTGTCTTGTCGTTTGCGCTTTGGGTGTAATGATAGACATTTTTTCACCCACTAAAGCGTTCATTAGTGTGGACTTACCAGCATTTGGCTTTCCGATGATACTTACGAATCCTGCTTTGTGTGACATTTTTCTAAATTTTATTAGGATTACAAAGAAACAAAATATATCTTTGTACTCCAATTCGGAAGGATCATAATCTTGTTTTTTCAAAAGAAAAAAGCAATTTTGTTCAAAAATATATTGCGGGGTGGAGCAGTTGGTAGCTCGTCGGGCTCATAACCCGAAGGTCACTAGTTCGAGTCTGGTCCCCGCTACTAAAAGGAAGAG